>NZ_JBMFOX010000013.1:0-35562 GCF_049969415.1 Hadarchaeum sp. (SeqCode) | reverse complement strand
CCGTGAACCTCCCGCCGTGTATGGGGTAGGGTCTCATCTCGCGGCGCCAGAAATCTGGTGTGTCGGTGGTGTAGGAAAAAGTTCCCTCAATCTCCGCCAGCGCCTCCCCATTATTTTTCCCCACAATCACAGCGCCGGCTCCGGCCGCTGCCGTGTATTCTAAAGCATCCCCAGGAGCCGCCTGTGCAGTATCGGCTCCCACAGAAATTCCATACTTGACCATCCCCATCTCGACCAAGCCGGCGCAGGCCTGAATCCCCGCAGTCCCCGCCTTGCAGGCAAACTCCATATCGGCCGCGGTAAGATTGGGGGTGGCCTCAATGGCCTCGGCCACGATGGTCGCGGTGGGCTTTACCGCGTAGGGGTGTGACTCTGACCCGACGTAAATGGCACCGATTTCTTGCGGGCTTATCTTTGCCCGCTTTACCGCATTTCGCGCCGCCTCCACAGATAGGGTGGCGGTATCTTCATCTGGGGCAGGAATGGATTTTTCCTCAATCATTAAACCTTGTTTAATCCGGGAGGGATCCTCGCCCCAAACCTTGGCAATATCGTCAACTCGGATGCGGTACCTAGGTATATAAACACCATAGCCCACGATGCCAACATTCACCTTGAATCACCCAGTTTCCTTCCACTTGTCTTTACCCTGATTTAACCATTTAAAAAGCTTTTGTTTGTCGTTTGAAACAACGTCATTTGTCGTAAAAATTTAAAATTTCAGGAAGAGCACTTTCTGAGCCCAGAAAGAAGATCATTAACCGTGGGCACCCGGGCAATCACCAGAGGCAGCTTAAGTATCTCTGCTATTTTTATGCCAACTTCGTCAACTGCCTTTAAATCCCCGTGAAGAACGACCATCCCAGGGGTTATCCCGATAACCTTAACCGCCACCAGCGGAGATCGGCCTGTAGTCACGCCGGTGAAAACCAGCACCCGCTCTGTGGTCAGCCCGTAGAGACGTCTGAAATCATCGGCGGAGAGGGCCAGTATGGCCTTATGGCTGTCGATAACCGTATACCCGAATATCTTCCTATCCAGCAGGTCCTTGTTCGCCACGACCTCCCCCGCCACGGCCTTGACTATTGCCTTGCCGTCGACCGGAATGGTATACTCCCGAATCTCGAGGACGACATCGGGAGGCAGCTGTGTACCAAAAACTTGGGAGAAAACCCGAAACATTTTCCCGCCTTGCTGTTCGTCAACTTCCAACAACGCTTCGACAATCCTCTTTATGGTGTTAACCCCCGGCGATTTTCTTCTGCCGGCTTCATAGTCGCTGATCACTGAAGGGGAAACCCGCATCACCTTGGCTAATGTGGGCTGGTTGACGCCAAACCGCTCCCGCCAGAGCTTAATGGCTAGCCCAGGTGAATCCGACAGGGTGATATCGCCAGCGATCCAACGCGCAATTCTGTCCCTTACCTCTTCGGCCATAAAATTCAACTGATTTTATGAACGCCAGCCTTTAAATGCTAGGTCTTCATGGCCAGCTTGAAAACATCTGCTTTGGTGATTATTCCAACCGGCCTACCGTGATCCACGACCAAAATTGCGGGAGCATGCTCAAGAAGGGAGTAAACGATATTCACGTCGGCTTCCTTGGCAACCGTTGGAAAAGGCTTATCCATTATCTCGCTCACGTTGCGGCGCAGCAGCCTAGCCATGTTCTCCCCTGTAGCTATTCTCTGGACAACGCTGCTTTCAGAGATGGAACCGACTTGAACCTCGCGATCTAAAACAGGCAGCTGAGAGATGTCGTGGGCCCTCATCGTCTTGATGACGGTTTCCACCTTATCATTGGGCCTAGCAAAAACTATCGGGGCGGACATTATTTTCTCGACCAAAACCTGCTTTTCCGGTGCGCTTGCCTGCTCCAGCACTTTTGATATCCTTTCCAGAGTTGAAAACCTCGGGTCCGCCTTCCCCGATTCTATCTTGGCAATATAGGCCTGGGTGACACCCGCCAGCTTGGCCAGCTTGGACTGGCTGAACCCCAAACGCATCCTCATGGCCCTGACTTCAGAAGGCTTGACTACACCCATGTAAACTCCTCATTCCTATGAGTTATAATATCTGGGAAACCTATAAATATAAACACGACCTGTTAAAATCTAAATTCACGGGGCATGAGCTGATGAGAAATATAATTGTTGAAGAAATCAAACAGGTCCCACTTGCGAAGCAAAATTTGGAAATAGTTGAAAGGAAAGGAATTGGACACCCGGACTCAATATGTGACTCAATCCTGGATCGAGTTTCGGTTGAACTGTGTCAAGAATACTTGAAAAGATTTGGCGTCATCATGCACCACAACACGGACAAATCCCTTTTAGTGGCCGGCAAGGTGGAAACAAGGTTCGGCGGGGGTGAAGTCAAGGAGCCCATGCTTTTGATCTTTGGGGACCGAGCAACCGATGAGGTCGAGGGCGAAAAAATAGATGTCGGTACAATCGCGATAAACGCGGCAAAAAAATGGATTAAGAAGAACCTCAGATACGTTGACCCTGAAAAACACCTGCGCTACCAAGTGGAGTTAAAACCGGGCTCGGCTGCGCTGACGGATATCTTCAGAAGAAAGGGTAAAGTCCTCAGCGCAAATGACACCTCGGCCGCTGTGGGCTATGCCCCTATGACCCCAACCGAGGAGATTGTGCTTAAAACTGAGCACTATTTGAACTCGAAAAAATTCAAGAAAGAGTTCCCAGAATCGGGCGAAGATATAAAAGTGATGGGCTTCCGGAAAAACAACAACCTATCACTGATGATCGGCGTGGCCTTCGTCGACCGCCACGTCAAGGACGAAAACGATTACTTTAGGAAAAAGGAGGAAATTTTGGAAAGGACCCGTGAATTTGTAGAGGAAAACTCCGACTTTGAAAATTTGGACCTCAAGCTGAACACACTTGATACTCGGGGTAGAGGGGTGGATGGGGTCTACCTTACCGTCCTAGGCACCAGTGCTGACGGTGCCGACTCAGGTCAAGTGGGCAGAGGAAACAGGAGCAACGGGGTCATCCCGCTAAACAGACATGTCGGGTCAGAAGCCGCAGCTGGTAAAAATCCGGTCAGTCATGTGGGTAAAATCTACAACATCTTAACGCACAAAATTGCTGGCGAGATTTACCGGAATGTTGACGGCCTAAGTGAGGTTTACGTTTGGTTGGTAAGTCAGATAGGGGCTCCCATAGACCAGCCCGCGATAGCTGCGGCGAGAGTGCTCACTAAACCAGAAGTTAAATTGAACAGCGTTAGAAAAGAAATCTCAGAAATAATTGAAAGAGAACTCGAAAAAATTAACGAGTTCACCAAATGTCTCGCTCGGGGAGATTATCCCGTCTGTTGAAACTCGGGGAAAAATTTTTTGCCCTGAGAGAATCTGAAGATATGGTGATCGCATTTTTCAGATAATAAAGCGGGACGGCATGGGTAGAATCGGCAAGGTCAAAACCGCCCATGGAAATTTCACCACGCCCACGCTGATGCCGGTCATCGACCCTACTGATATCGTCCTGACTCCAAGGGAAATTAAGCGGGAGTTTGGAGCGGAGTTGATAATAACTAACGCCTATCTAACCCTGCTCCACTTTGGAAAAAATCCCGACTTAAAAATCCATCAGATTCTTGACTACGACGGGCCGATTATGACCGACAGCGGTGGATACCAAATACTTCGTTACGGAAGCATTGATGTCCCGCCTGAGGAAATAGTCAGGTATCAGGACTTAATCTCCCCCGATATCGCCACCATATTGGACATTCCTACCGGTGTGAACGCATCACGAGAATATGCTGCCGAAACGGTTCGAATCACTCTTGAAAGGGCGAGAGAAGCCTTGCGCATTCTCTCCAACCCAAATGTCATGTGGTGCGGCCCCATTCAGGGTGGCCTTTTTACCGACCTCGTGGAGCATTCGGCGAGAGAAATGGGCAAGCTGGACTACAAGTTTCACGCCATCGGAAGCCCTGTGGAACTTCTGAACGACTACCGCTACACTGAAGTTGTGGATTTAGTAATGGCGGCGAAAAAAAATCTTCCGCTTGAGCGTCCAGTTCACCTTTTCGGAGCTGGACATCCGATGATGCTGTCGCTGGCAGTGGCCATGGGCTGCGACCTCTTTGACTCAGCAGCGTACATTCTTTTCGCGAGAGACGACAGATACATGACTGCTGAGGGCACTCTCCATCTAAACGAACTTGAATTTCTTCCCTGCGAATGTCCGGTATGCTCCAGCACCACCGTTAAAGAAATAAGACGCGAGCCTTTGGATGAAAAAATCAAACTGCTTGCGCGGCATAACCTTCATGTTACCTTTGGTGAACTCCGAAAAATCAGGCAGGCAATTGTTGACGGCAGACTGTTGGAGTATGTACAAATTAAGTGCCGGGCGCACCCCAGCCTTCTAGCAGCACTTAAAAGGTTTATGGATTACTCCGAATTTATCGAGCGCTTCGACCCGGTGACGAAAAAATCCGCCTTTTTCTATTCTGGCAGCGAATCGATAAAGCGACCGGAAGTAATTCGCCACCAACAACGGATGAAAAGCAGATATACGCCACCTCGGCAGGACACCTTAATCATCTTATCCGGCTTTGGGGAAAAAACCAATGTGGACGCAGGGGACTCCCATGTGTTGAAGATAGTCCCTCCATTCGGGGTTGTGCCTGAGGAACTGGAGGAAATATACCCCCTCTCACAGAATGAAGTACCTAAAGAGCTCGAAGCTGAAGTCATTGCGGCCGCAGCCGAATCTTTAGAAAACTACTTAAAGCGTCACGGAAGCTCATATCGGCAGGTTATTCTCTTCAACGACAGAAGCTGCTGGGGCGAATCATTGGTAAGGGCCTGCCAACCTGTCGCCGAAAAACTAAAAGTAATTCAAGCCAACGAAAAAAATTTAAATAAATTATGGCACGAATTTAGCGCGGAGTGGATCGGGATTTTTAATGGATAATGTAGATCTCAAACTCTTGAAGATGCTAGTTGAAGACGCCCACACGCCGCTTCGAAAGCTGGGCCGGGAGGTCGGCCTTAGTACCTCCGGCGTGAGAAGAAGGATCAAAAAGCTGGAGAAAAACGGTGTGATAAAAAAATACGCGGCCATAATTGACCCAAAAAAATATGGGTATGGTGTGACGGCATTCATAAGCGTGGACGCTGACTCCAGAGAACTGGGAGAACTGACCAAATCCCTTTCCCACCGCCATGAGGTGTGTGAACTTCACCGGACGACCGGGGGGCACGACCTGATGATTAAGGTCAAGGTAAAAGATGTGGACGCGCTTAACAAGTTCGTTGACGATCACATCAGGTGTTTTGATTCGGTGAAAAGAGTGAGAACAACCTTGGCCATGGAAACTATCAAAGAAACTTTGGCCAACTTATAGGTGTTGGAATGAAAGAAGAACATAAAAAAATCATGATTGAATCCCTCTCCTCTGTGATGCCTTACATTGCCTTCATCAGCGAGCTAAGGGAATTCATAGAACGAGAAGCAAACGAATGCCAAGATATCGAAAGCTTCATTGAAAAATTGAAGAAACTGAACGAGAAATCTGACATCATCAGAAGAACGGATGGGCAGATATTTTTATCTGAGCTCAGACGCAACCTTGCCAAACTTAGCTCCGATTGATTTTAATCCTGACGGCTCGATTTAATCTCAGATCCAAATGGTGGCCGCTAAAATTGAAAAAATAGCCCAAGACATAAAAACGATGCGCATACGTGGTGCAGGAAGAATCGCCCGAGCTGCTGCCCGAGCCCTGAAAATCGCTGCCAAAGAATCCCAAGCTAAAACGCCGGCAGAATTTTCCTCCGAGATGAAAAGGGCATCTAAAATTCTGCTCGAGACCAGGCCCACAGCCGTTTCCCTGCCCAACGCGGTGAGATACGTGCTGCTAGGATTGAAACAGACCCACGGCGCAGATATTTGGACGATGAAAAAAGCCGTCATTTCCAGGGCAGATGGTTTTATCAAGAACTCACTAGAGGCCGTGAAAAAAATCGGTGAAATCGGAGCCAACCGCATTTCAAACGGTGATGTGATTCTAACGCACTGTAACAGCGAGTGCGCGCTGTCGATAATAAAAACTGCCTTTAAACAGGGAAAAAATATCGAGGTCTACACGACAGAATCGAGACCGGTCTGGCAAGGTCGCCTCAGCGCGAGGGAGCTGCTCAAGGAAGGAATCCCGACGACGATGATAATAGATTCCGCCGTGCGGCACTTCATCCGCGATGTGGACAAGGTGATAGTCGGCGCCGACAGCATCGCCGCCAATGGGGCAGTCGTTAACAAAATCGGGACCTCAAGCATCGCACTGGCGGCCCACGAGGCACGGGTTCTGTTCTTCGTGGCCGCTGAAACTTACAAATTCCACCCGGAGACCTTGGTCGGTCGTCTGGTGGAAATTGAGGAAAGAGATCCCAGCGAGGTAATAAATTTAAGACGTTTCCCGGGGTTAAAAGTGAGAAACCCGGCCTTTGACGTGACCCCACCGGAATATGTGGATTTGATCGTTACCGAACGTGGAATTATACCGCCCTACGCCGCCTACGCAATAATTAAAGAAATTTTTGAATGGAATCCTGGTGAAAGAATTCAACAAACTGGAGACAAATTGAGGCCCTTGATTTAGGCTCACCTAAACCCATCGCCGAAAGATGGCTGGGAAAGATATTGGCTTGGGAAACTAGCCAATTTTATAGACCAAATCGCCTTCTCTAACCTTTTGCTGAACTTTAAGACCTATCGATTCACCGGCCTTGGCGCTGCTCAAATTTTTGTGTTCGATTTGAATCGATTCTACGGGCTGTTGAAAGTTTGTCGTTGTGCCCTCAATGGAAATCCTATCACCAACGCTCAAGTCTCCTGTTAACTCAACAACCGCCACACCAATTTTGGAATAATAGTGAACTACTTTCCCAACGAGCTTTTTCTCACCGGCTTCCATCAACCTCGCCCTATTAAAGTTGTGCCGCCTAATTAAAATCCTTTTTCAGTGCCAAAACAGGGTAAGTTGGAAATGGATTCTGGCCATGCCAAACGGTGGATGTCAAACCAAGATAAATTTTGGGTAATATTTATATACTAAAAAATAATACTGATGAAAGACGAAATATGCACATACCTGATGGATTTCTAAGCTTTGGGGTTTGGGCGCCTCTGTGGGCTGTGGCAGCAATAATCTTAGCCATCGCGGTATGGAAAACCAATAAAAAGCTCAGCGACAAACACGTTCCACTGTTAGGTGTCTTGGCGGCTTTCGTTTTCGCTGCCCAGATGTTGAACGTGCCCGTGGCTGGTGGCACCAGCGGGCATTTGCTTGGCGGAGTGCTGATCGCCATCTTTGTTGGTCCGCTGGCGGGCTCAATAGTGATGAGCTCGATTTTCGCCGTTCAGGCTATTTTCTTTCAAGACGGTGGAATAACTGCTCTTGGGGCCAACATCATCAATATGGGATTAATCGGGACAATTATCGGATTCTACATCTACCTTATTCTCACTAAAATATTAAAAGACAAGGGGCAGCTGATTGGGGTTGCCGTGGCCGCTTGGATATCTGTAGTGCTGGCATCGGCCGCCTGTGCCTTTGAACTGGCTGCCTCTGGAACCTCGCCGCTTTGGATTGTTCTGCCCGCGATGGTGGGCATTCACTCCATAATTGGCATTATCGAAGCGGCCATAACCGTGACCGTGGTCGGATTTGTCATGAAAACGAGAAACGACCTGCTCAATCTACCTAAAATTTAGGTGAAAAAATGAAGGTAAAAAAGTGGTGGATTACCGGAATAATAATCGCGCTGTTTATGGCCAGCGTGCTGTCCCTCTTCGCCTCTCCAGAACCCGACGGTCTTGAAAGAGTGGCTGAGGATTATGGCTTTATCGAAAAAGCCGAGGGGCAGGAAGTGATCCACGCTCCGATGCCAGACTATACTGTTCTTGGAGTTGGTAACGAAAAAATTGCTTCAGCACTTGCCGGCTTAATTGGCGTCCTGATCATCCTCGTTCTTACGTTGAGCTGGGCTAAACTACTAAAAAGATAAAAAAGGAAAAAAATGAAACACAGTTTTATCGACAAATACGGCAGTCTTAAAAGCCCGATTCACCGGCTCGACCCGCGGGCAAAGATAATCACGCTTTTTTCTTTTTTGTTTATTGTAGTTTTCACCCCGATAACTCTGGCTCCAAAATTTTTGTTTTATGGAACGCTGTTAATCGCGCTAATCTTAATCTCAAAAGTGCCGATTAGTTTCGTGCTAAAAAGGTCTTTAGTGATACTCCCGTTCGTCGGCCTGGTGGCAATAGGCTTGCCCTTTATGGGAAACGGCGGCGGTTCTTTGAGCCTTGGCATCTTTACGATAAACCAATCGGCGACCTTGATTTTTTTGAATGTATTGGTTAAATCTTGGCTCTGCGTGCTGGCCATGATAGCGCTTACTTCCACAACGCCATTTTCGAGGCTCCTAAACGGTTTTCAGAGGTTAAAAATGCCGACCGTGTTTGTGATGATCCTTTCCTTCATGTATCGTTTTGTCTTTATTCTGGAAGACGAGCTCTACAGGATGGTCAGAGCGCGGGACGCCAGAACCTTCAAACCCTCGTGGTCCCGTTCATTAAAAACCGCCGGAAACATGATCGGTACTCTATTTATAAGGAGCTATGAAAGGGGAGAAAGGATTTACGTGGCTATGCGCTCTCGGGGATACCAAGGAAAAATAAAGCTTACCCGAGAACTGAAGATGAACGGTTATGACATCTCTTTCATGACAGCATTTTTATTGATATTAGTTTTGGTAGCGGTGGTCTGATGATGGCGGTGGAGGTAAGGAATCTGCACTACAAGTATCCTGATGACACCGTCGCGCTGCGCGGCGTGAACCTAACAGTGGGGAAAGGGGAAAAGGCCTACATCATCGGCCCAAACGGCTCAGGAAAATCTACGTTACTTCTTCACCTCAACGGAATCCTAAAACCGCAAAGGGGGAAGGTCGTGATTCTCGGCACTGAAACTGAAAAGTGGGGCGAAGAAGTAAAGAAGAAGGTTGGCTTAGTTTTCCAAAATCCTGACGATCAGCTCTTCATGCCGACGGTTTATGAAGATGTGGCCTTCGGACCGGAGAATATGGGTCTTGGGGAGGCCGAGATTAAAAGGAGGGTGAAAAACGCTCTAAAGATTGTTGGTATGGCTGGTTTTGAGGATAGGAGTCCTCACCACCTCAGCTACGGTGAAAAGAAAAGGATTGCCATAGCCACCGTGCTGGCCATGGATCCGGAAATACTGGTGCTCGACGAACCAACGCTTTCACTCGACCCTTGGATCAAAAAGAGCTTCATCGAGCTGCTAGAAGATCTGGGTGAAAATAGGACGGTGGTTATTTCCGGACATGACCTAGATATCATGGATCTTTGTGACCACGCCTATCTAATGGATGAAGGCAGAATTGTCGGCGAAATCAAGAACAAGAAAGAAATTTTCCAGAAATATCGATCACTGTTGCGAAAACGAACAAATCTTATATCGGGTAATCAAAAGTAATACTGATGAAATGGTCATGGTTGCAATAGAATCATTTGGAAAAGCCTTTCAACTGCACCAACTTTTACTGGCCAAACGACGCCTGGATAAACAGGTGAAAAAATGGCTGAAAAAATAACTCGCATAAGTCTAACCCTGCCTCAAGAGCTGCTCAAGGAGCTTGATGAATCCCTCAAGTCCCGCGGTTACGCCAGCCGATCCGAAGCCGTCAGAGATGCCCTTCGCAATTTACTCTCCGAATACAAATATCGAAAAAGTCTTGAGGGCCACATCGTTGGGGTCTTAATTCTGGTCTACGAGCACGATGTCCGAGGGCTGGCCGATGCCATAATTGACATCCAGCATTCCTCAAGTGAAATTATAAACACCGTCCAGCACATTCACCTCGATCAAAAGAACTGCTTAGAAACTTCCGTCGTTAAAGGTCCGGCTGAAAAAATAGAAAAAATTGTGGAGCGCCTTGAAAGTTTAAGGGGTGTCAAACAGGCAAAGTTGATGGTAATAAAACCATAAGCTAAAATGGGACAGAAATGAAACTTACCAAATTCTTGCTGGAGTTAAGCAGGCTAAAGAATATGCCAAGGACTGGTTGGCTCTTCTGCAACGTTCCTCTCCCAGAAGTCGAGGATGTGGCTCAGCACTCATTCGAGGTGGCCACCGTCACCATGTTCCTTGCTGATGAACTGGCAAAAGCAGGCGAGAAAGTCAACCGTGAACGAGCTATCCGTATAGCGCTCATCCACGACTGGGCAGAGACCAAGGTGGCTGATTTCCCTTACACCGCGATGAAGTACCTAAAACCGGCCGAGGCTAAACAACTAATGGAACTTGAGGCCCTCAGGGAGCTGCTCAAAGGGCTATCTGAAGGGGAGGAATATCTGAAACTGTGGGAAGAATACCGCGAGAAAAAAACCATTGAATCCAAGCTAGTTCACGCGGCAGATTACCTTTCAATACTGATCCAAGCTGTCAAATATTCAGAAAGGGGTGTCAAATCGAGAGAACTGGGGGAACTCTGGGAGGCGGTGTTAAAAGATTTAGAACCCTATGTGGAGGAGTTCAAAATCGTTGCCCAAATCGCTAACGAACTGAAATTCTTTTTTGCAGCACCTGTTAAATAAAGTTTCCAACTTAACGCCCGTGGCTTAGTTACACGTTTTCAACCATCAGATAGCTGATACTTCTGTTCATGAGTAGTGATTGAAACCATGTTGAGCGGTAATTGTTGCTTTTCGAGCGATGAGTCAGGCGTTCATCCACATGTGTTTGACCCGTTTACATCATGTCCAGACCGTTTGCCTGCTCACCCCGAAAGCCTCGGCCGCATCTTTTTTAGCCATCCCCTGCCTAATTACTTTCACCATCTGGCGGCGCTGTTCTGGGGTTAGTCTGGTCATCTTGATGACCTCTGGTCCAGGCCTCCGCCGTGTGGTCTTAGCTTTTGATGATAGGAATATTGGATTAAAATAGTAAAAGTGTTAACTTGGAAGCTTTACTTAACAGCACCGTCAACTTTTTAAAACATCAATAATATGTAGTTGAGGATACTATGAAAGGCATTAAGTGGGTCGTGGAAGATTCGGTGGAAAAGGAAGTTTGGTGGCCATCGGAAGAGCTCAAGCGAAGGGCTTGGGTATCCAATCCGTCAATATATGAAGAAGCTGACAAGGATCCGGTCGCGTTTTGGGAGGAACGGGCTAGGGAAGGACTGGTGTGGTTCAAGACCTGGGATAAGGCTTACGAGGAAGACCTGCCTTACTACAAGTGGTTCATCGGAGGCAAACTTAACGCCTCCTACAATGCGGTGGACCGACATGTTAAAGCGGGTAAAGGTAATAAGCCGGCAATAATCTGGGTCCCTGAACCACCGAACGAGCCCGAAAGGATAATAACTTATCAACAGCTGATGGATGAGGTCTGTCGTTTTGCCAATGTGTTGAAAAAGCTCGGTGTCAAGAAGGGTGATCGGGTTGGGATCTATCTTCCGCTAATACCTGAAATCCACATCGCTATTTTGGCCTGCACCAGAATCGGCGCCGTTCACAGCGTAGTATTTTCCGCCTTCAGCGGTGATTCCTTAAGGGTCAGGCTCGAAGACGCAGAGGCCAAGATTCTAATCACGGCAGACGGTTACTACCGCAGGGGAAAGGTAGTAAATCTGAAAGCTAGTGCGGACGAGGGGATCAAAGACACCAAGGTTGAAAAAGTCGTTGTAGTCAAACGCGCTGGTAATGAAATCAGCATGGCGCCGGGACGGGACTTTTGGTGGCATGAGCTGATGAAGGACGCCAGCCCCAAATGTGATCCTGAACCTATGGACAGCGAAGATATGCTGTTCCTGCTGTATACCTCCGGCACTACGGGAAAACCAAAAGGCGTAATTCATACCACTGGAGGATACCTCACGCAGGCCTATTGGACCACGCGCTGGGTCTTCGACATCCACGACGACGACATCTTCTGGTGCACTTCAGACATCGGCTGGATTACGGGGCATACCTATCTCTGCTACGGGCCATTGCTCAACTGCACCACGCTTATACTGTATGAGGGATCGCCAGACTATCCGGCGATGGACCGCTGGTGGGAAATCATAGAAAAATACAAAGTGACGATATTTTACACCGCCCCGACTGCAATCCGCATGTTTGTCAGGGCTGGTGAAGAATGGCCTAAAAAACATGATTTGAGCACCCTCAGGTTATTAGGAACGGTCGGTGAACCGATTGACCGTGAAGCTTGGCTTTGGTATTTCAACAACATCGGCGGCGGACGTTGTCCCATTGTTGACACTTGGTGGCAGACTGAAACCGGCGGAACATTGATGATGAGTCTGCCGGGGATTGGTCCGTTTATTCCCACAGTTTCAGGAAGACCATTCCCTGGAGTAAGAAACGCGATTGTTGATGAAGAGGGCAATCCATCACCGCAGGGCGGATATTTGGTCTTGGCCCCCCCGATGCCGCCGGGAATGCTGAGGGGACTTTACAAGGCTGACGAAAAATACCGGGAGACTTATTGGAGCCGGTATCCAAAAAGGTATTATTTCACTGGAGACGGCGCTAGGGATGTAATTGGCGAGCATGCCCCACACATTAAGGAGAAAGGGAAGATCAAGCACTTTATCCGCGTTACTGGCAGGGTCGACGACGTAATGAAGGTAGCCGGACATAGGCTGTCAACGGCTGAACTTGAGGACGCGTTTAACCGACATCCGGCTGTGACCGAAACCGCCGTCGTCCCGCAACCAGACCCTCTGAAGGGCGAGGTCCCAGTTGCTTACGTGGTGCTGAAAAGCGGCTACAAGGGATCAGAAGAGTTGAGCAAAGAACTAGTCGAACACATTAGCAAAACTGTGGGACCCATAGCCAAGCCAAAGCAAATATTCTTTGTCGATGAGCTGCCCAAAACAAGGAGCGGGAAGATAATGCGCCGTATTCTGAAAGCCCTGCTCACCAAGGACAAAATCGGAGATACATCAACTCTGGTCAATCCTGACGTCGTTGAAACTCTGAAAAGGATAGTTGGTTATCAGGATTAAATCTAGGCTTGCAAACTTCAAGAGTAGCTGATAGCAATAGACCTGATGATATCGCTGACATCCTCACAAAGATCAGCAATACTCTCCATATTCTCAGTTATTTCCTTCATGAGCAGTGACTGACCTATATCCTTAATTTTTCTGTACCATTTCAAAAGCCCTGGCGTCAACTCTTCTGCACGCAAATCGTCAATCTTTTCCTCCATTTTTTCGACTTCGTGGGAAAGGGCTATCGCTGTCTTGGGGTCCTTCTCCAGTGAAATAAAGGTCTCGTGAGTCTTGATGGCTGTATCCAAAACCGCTGCAGAGTAAATTCTCATTGTTTTTTTAAGGTCGGCGGGAAGTTTCCTAGCCTCGATGTATTTCAGCTTTCGGGCGGCTGCCTTGGCATTGGCGGCAATTTCATCAGCAGTCATAGTCAATCGGATAATCTCATCCCGATTTATCGGATGAAATATTCCCTTCGAAAGTTCCTCCAAAATGTTCCTTTTCAGAACATCGGCCTCGCGCTCGTTCTTAAAGGCCTCGTTGAACCCCTTATCCATTTTTTTAACGTCCAGATCGCAAAAAGCCTGAACAGCCTCATTCATACTGGCAACTGTCTTGACAATTCTTTTCATATGCTCGTCGCAGACTTCAAGGATTTTTCTTTCCTTTGATTCACCCATCCAGATTAACGGCCCTCTCGCCATCATATCCCTACCATCTTGCTAATTAACCAGAATAAAGACATACTAATTAAGATTACTGCAGGTATGGTCAAAATCCAAAAGGCGATGATCTTACCTGTGATTCCCTTGTTTACTCCCCCCAACCCCTTAGTTGCTAAACCCACACCAATTAAGGACCCAACCGAAGCATGGGTTGTAGATATCGGCAAGCCGAATCCCAGAAACAAAGAGGGCAAAACCGTGAAAAGAAAAACCACAATTGCATTGGCATATTCTGCGGCGGCTCCGGTAAGTATGTCCAGTCTGGTCACTTTGTAAGCAGTGACCTCCAAAACCTTATAACCCCAGGTGAAGGCCCCAAACGCTATTCCTGCCGAGCCTAGCAGCGAAAGCAGAAACATTGTAACAAATGTGGGGTTTCCGGTGATTTTCTGAGTTGGCGTCACGAAAACCCCAGTTGCATTTGCCATATCATTAGCCCCAAAGGCAAAGGCAGAAAAACAAAGACCGACTATCAAAAGGACGTAAAGCAAATTGGAAACATTACAACCACCATACTTAGCCTTAACCGCATACGCCAGAATGGTTGAAAAAACAAACGATGAGATTAGGGCCATTAGAATGGCATCAAACGATTTCAAGCCAAGGGTTTGATAAAGAATCATGAAAAGGCAAGAAAAGGAGAGGAGAAATATCAACGCATAGATTGCCATCAGATTTGCCCTTTCCGTCCTCTCCCGTTTAAAATAATTTCTCAAAGAAAGGTAAAGCCCGGCTGAAAGGATTATCGCTAGCAGTGGGGAAACAATTAAACCCAAGATGACGGTATAAAGGTTGTTCCACCTCATCGGGGCCGAACTTATCAGTCCAAATCCTATTACACCACCAATTATGGAGTGGGTGGTCGAAACAGGCATCCCCCTATAGGTGCAGAAAGTTATCCATAATCCGGCCGAAAGGCTGGCGGAAAAGCTTCCCACCGCCAAAACCTCGATGCCCAGGCTTTCCCTATCGACTAGTCCACGATCGACGGTTTTCATGACCATCGGACCCAGCAAGATTCCACCCGCGGCGGCAAAAATGGCGAATAAAATTATGGCTCTTCTCATGCTCAGGGCTCCGGCGCCTACGGCACAGTCGGTAGGGTTGGCGGCGTCGTTGGCCCCAAGACACCAAGCGATGTAAAAGGAAAGCGCCAAACCGACACCGTAGATCACCAGCTCCATCATGCAAATCCTTCCGACTCAAAAGTTCTTTTAGATTTTAACATAAAAACATCGCCAGTATTACCCTTTAACCTTCAACCTTTTTTCACAGATTTTCGTCGCCTTGATCTCTCTAAGAGGTCGCCATAACCGCGGGCAGCCACCATTTTCTTAATCTCTTCATCAGAGGACATGGGTAAAGGCGGAGAAAAAGTTTTTCCGACCAGTCTTCTGCCCAAAGCTCCAACGACCCTCCCCACGATAATCGAAAAACACATAACGAGGACTATAAAGTAAACCGGCTCGAGATTAAAAAACAGGGAAGTTCCAATACTCAAAACTACTATCAATAGACCAAGTCCAAATGCGGCAAAGAAGGTTTCTTTTTTATGGAGACGTTGAAGGATTAAGATCTTGCCACCAAAGCCGATCAGCATGGCCTCCAAACCAAAAGCAAAAGAACCTGCCAGAAATATGATGTAGATGATCTCGATGGCATCCAAGTTATCCACAGACCGAATTAATCACGCGGAGAATTTAAAGGCTGAGCAAAGACGCATGGCGGCTATCCTAAATCAATTGGACAAGGTTTTCCAAACTTGGCGCGCCCATACCCGGGATCCGTTCCTATTGCTTGTCGGGACTGTGCTGTCACAGAACACAAACGATCGCAATTCCTTCGCTGCCTTCAGCCGCCTAACGTCAAAGTTCAAAACTGCAGAAGAGCTCGCACATGCAAAACTTAGTGAAATTGAAGAACTGATAAAAATTGGTGGACTTTACCAAGAGAAAGCCAAGAGATTGAAGGAAATCTCAAAGCTGGTGCTGACGAAATACGGGGGGGACCTGAAATCGGTTCTTGAAAAGCCCATTGAACAAGCAAGAGAGGAGTTGCTTTCCTTTCCGGGCGTTGGGCCGAAAACTGCGGACATCATGCTTGCTTTTTGGGCCAGACATGACATCATCCCGGTGGACACCCACATTTTCAGGGTAGCAAAAAGATTAGGTTTTGCTGAGGAAAGAGATGGTTACGAAAAAGTGAAAACTAAACTTGAGCAGGTGATACTACCGGGAAGAAGAATTGAGGCCCACATGCTGCTGATTCAACTGGGTAGGAAATATTGCCGCTCAAGGAATCCTCTTCACGAAAAGTGCCCGATCAACCGGCTCTGTCCAATTGGAACTCGCTATGCAGGGCTCTCACGGCCTTTACCGCGTCATGCTCGCTCACGGTGAAAGAGATATTGAGCTCCGACGAACCCTGAGCAATCGTTAATATGTTTATACCGTTACGCCCGAGGGTTCCAAAAACTCTGGCCGCCACTCCTGGGGTACCCTTCATGCCCGCGCCGATAGCTGCAATGACGCTCACGTTTCTCTCGCAGCTGATGTCCCAGCCAATATCGCGTCTCTCGAACTCGGTGCGCAGAGCGTGCAGGGCTAGGTCAGCTTCCTTGCGATCGACTACGAAACTTATGTCGGCCTGAGAAGAACTTTGAGAGATCATCAGGACCTTTATCCCGGCACGCCCGATAATGTCAAAAACCGTCGCGGCAACTCCAGGGACCCCGATCATCTCCGCACCGCCAACCGTTATCAAAGAAACATTTTTGCTCATGGTGATTGACTTGACCACTTCCTTAACCCGATTCGGCTCCTTAGTAATCAGAGTACCGCCCTGGTTGGGCCTAAAGGCATTCAAAACCCTTACCGGTATGTTTGAATCCATGGCCGGTCTAATCATCTTCGGATGCAAAACCTTGGCTCCAAAGTAGGCGAGTTCAGTGGCCTCGATATAGGAAATGGTCTTGATAACTCTGGCGTTTGGTTCCACTTTTGGATCTGCCGTCATTATTCCATCAACGTCGGTCATTATCCAAATTTCGTCGACACCTAGTGCCGCCCCGATTATTGAGGCGGAATAATCCGAGCCACCCCGTCCCAAGGTAGTTATAATCCCATCCTCCGTGCCACCGATAAAACCGGTTATAACGGGTACTTCCCCTGCGGCCCACAGTTTATTAATCCTCTGCTTTGCCAGTTTCCGTGCCTTGTCCATCAGTGGACGCGCCTCGGTGAAGTGGTCATCGGTGACTAAGCCGGCCTCAAATCCGGTCAACGGCCTCGACTTTACCCCCAGCGACTCTATGGCCCCTGATAAAATGGGGGCGGAAAGTCGCTCGCCGAAGGATAATATTAGATCCTGAGAACGCGGGGACAGCTCACCTAGGTAAGAGATTCCCGTGAGGGCCCGCTCCAGCAGGTCGATGGTCTCCCTGACGGTGCGAACGGTCCTATCCAAAACCTCCTTGTCTTTTATCGCCTCTTGACAGGCCTGATAATGTCTCACTGAGATTTGGCGCACGAACTCAGGGATCTGTTGCTCAGGATTGGATCGGGGCTCTAACAGTTTGCGAGCGATGTCAAGAAGCTGATCGGTTACCCCAGCCATGGCGGAGGTGACCACTGCAACTTGGTCTCCGCGCTTATGCTTGGAGACGACCAGCTCCGCGTCCCTTCTGATGCTCTCGCCGTCCTTAACGGGCACGCCGCCGAACTTAATAACGAGCTTCAAACAATCGCCCCCCAAGCTTATTTTTCTGGTTCAGCGACATAATAAGAGTTAAGCACTTGGCAGATGTTCTTGGCTAAGGCATGATAGCACATATCCACATCCGCCTTGCCAGTTGCGATATTCATCACGTAGTCACTGCAGGTACAGAAATTCTTCACGACCTCATACTCATCGTTCTTTCCCTTGACAAACCAGCGCTGCCCCCGCTTGATTACCCGTCCGCCCTTTATCGCCTCGATTGCACGCTTGCCCCGGTTTCGATATAAATCAATTATCTCATTTTCCACTTCAGGTGTTAACGCTGCAACGATTTGCAATTTTTTGAAGAGACCCTCCTTGGCCATATTAAATGACTCCGAAATCATCTCTCTCCAAATGTCAAAATACCGGGTGCTGAGTATATAATTGATGCTAAAAGAAACTAGGAGAACCCTGCGGGAGAAGGAAATCTGGCTGAAAAGAAGGCTGGGACAAAATCAAGTCATTGATACATCTGTGCTGAGAAAAATGGTGGAGTATGCGGAACTGACGAAAAATGATGTGGTTCTGGAAATCGGGGCAGGGGCGGGCAATTTGACTGCCATGCTCGCAGATGTGGCCGGAACCGTAATTGCTGTGGAAAGGGACAAAAAATTAATCGATATCCTTGGTGAAAATCTAAGGGGACGGACGAACGTCAAAATTATTCTGGGAGACGTCCTGCGAATGGAACTGCCTATTTTCAACAAAATAGTTTCTAACTTGCCCTTCTCGATATCATCAGAAATAACCTTCAAGCTCCTGGGATTAAATTTTGGCCTCGCTGTTTTAATGTTCCAAAAGGAGTTCGCCGAGAGATTGGTTGCGCAGCCTAGTTCGGAAAATTACGGACGCTTAACCGTCAATATTTACTACCGGGCCAAAGTAGAGCTCCTAGACGAGGTCCCACCCTCAGCATTTTTTCCTCCACCGAAGGTTAGCGCGGCAATCGTCAGATTGAGGCCCCGCCAGCCCCCATTTGCGGTCAAGGACGAAAAACTTTTCTCAAATGTCGTCCGAGCCTTATTTCAGCATCGAAATCAGCTGGTTAGAAATGCTTTGCTGCATTCCTTCTCTGAAATTTTTCCAGAAAGTAAAATGACTAGAGCTGAGGCAAGGACATTCATTGATACCGCTCTACCCGGTAAGCTTTTGAAAGCAAGAGTGATCGAGCTAGCCCCTGAAGATTTCGGTGAAATTACCAACTCGCTTACTTCTCCATGAATTCCTCTGGCTGTGGTGGCTCGGGCTTCAGTCCCTTGCGCTTTCGCGTGTCCCGAATTATCTGCTCCTGAAGCTCCCTCGGCGCCACATCGAACTTCTCAAACTCGGTGGCCCAAATGGCTCGACCCTCAGTCTCGGAACGAAGATCTGCAGCCAGACCAAACGAATTGGCCACCGGCAGAGAGGCCCTAATTATCGTTATGTCCTCTTCGGCTTCCATGCTCAAGATCTTTCCACGGCGGCCTTGGATTACCTTAGTAGCGCCACCCATAAACTCCTGAGGAACCCGAACCTCTAGCTTAAGCAATGGTTCGAGCACGGTGGGATCCGCCAAAAGTATGGCGGCCTGAATCGGGCGCCTTACTGCGGGGATTATCTGCGCTGGACCCCTGTGGACCGAGTCCTCATGCAAGCTGGCATCGACAATCATGGCCTTTAATCCGCGCATGGGCTCGCGCATAAGGGGCCCTTCCTCAACCACTTCCTTGAAGGCCTCGATGATGTAGTCCTCAACTTCATTCATGTACTGGACGCCTTTCGTTGCATCCACTAGGACATTAGGTCCAATTATGGTAACGATATTGCGGGCCTCATGTGTCTCCCAGCCCATCTCTCTCAAAATGTTCGCTCGCTCCTTTCTTTCCTGCTTGTCATTGATCTTACCTTCCTCAATGGCCTTGATGACCTGCGGCTCCAGCGGCTCCACGACAATCATGAAGCGGTTGTGTTTGTTCGGGGACTTGCCTTCAACGGGGCCAGCCCGCTTGGTGGGGGTTTCACGGTAGACTACGATTGGCTCCGACGTCTTAACCTCCAGACCGGCTTTCTTCAGCTTGTACTCTACTATCTCAAGGTGCACTTCACCCATTCCGGAAACTAGATATTCCCCCGTCTCCTCGTTAATCTTCACCTTGACGTTGGGGTCCTCACGAGATATCTTTTTCAACTCGTTGACGAGCTTGGGGAGATCCTGGAAGTTTTTCGGCTCGACGGCCACGGTTACCACGGGCTCGCTGATGTATCTGAGCTCCTCGAACCCTTTGCCCTCGACACCGGCCTCGATCAAAGTTTCACCGACAAAGGCCTCCTTCAATCCGATTACGGCACCGATGTTGCCGGCCGGGACCTTGTCCACCATCACTCGATCCGGACCCATGTAGACGTTGACCTGCTGGATACGGGCCTCCTGCCCTGAACTCACCAACCTGACCGTCTTGCCCTTTTCCAAGGTGCCTGAGAAAACCCTGCCAGTCGATATCACACCGGCTTGTTCATCAACGATGATGTCGGTGATAACCATGCAAAGCTTTCCGTGGGGATTTGCCGCCAACATGTCACGCCCAAGCTCGCTATTGATGTCCCCTTTCCAGATGACCGGAATGCGGCTGGCCTGGGCCTCCTTAGGATTTGGAAGGTGTTTGATAACCATGTCCAAGATAACCTCATAAACCGGGCTCTTCTTCGCCAATTCGGCCTGATTTCCGGACTGGTAAGCGTTTATGATGTCCTTGAAGGTGATGTTCTTTTTCCTCATCTGTGGGATGGACACGGCCCATTTCTCCTTGGCCGAACCAAAGGCAACCGAGCCCGCTTCAACGTTTACCAACCATTTATCTGCAACGCTCGGATGGGCATACCTTTTAACCAGCTCGTTAAATTTAGTTATCAGCTTGACAAATCGGGCCTGCATCGCCTCCGGGGTTAGCTTGAGTTCGTCTATCAGACGGTCGACCTTGTTGATGTAGAGCACGGGGCGCACCCTTTCACTCAGCGCCTGCCTCAAAACCGTCTCCGTCTGGGGCATTACACCTTCAACGGCATCCATTACCACGACCACACCATCGATCGCGCGGAGGGCCCGGGTTACGTCGCCGCTGAAATCAACGTGCCCAGGGGTGTCAAGTAGGTTAATCAGATACTCTTGGCCATCTAAAACGTGAGAAAGGCTGACGGCGGAGGTCTGGACGGTTATGCCTCGCTGCTGCTCGATATCCAAAAAATCCGTGAAAAGTTGCTCACCGGCGAGCTCGAAGCTTATTATCCCTGAGGCGGCGACCAGAGAGTCGGTTAAAGTTGTCTTGCCGTGATCGACATGGGCGACTATACCAATGTTCCTGATGTGCTCTGGCTCCCACATCAACTTTTGGACATCCGCTAGGTGCTTGTAACGCCTCATTTAAACCACTCCACAAAATATGAACTCCATTATTTAAATAGCATCAACGTACCGGGAGATACGTTGATTCAATCTCATCCTTTTTCTCCTCTGGTGGCGCCGGGAAATCTGTGGGCAAATCTTTAAGGCTTTGCCCAATCCCTATGGTGTTTCCAATTCCGGCCACGATTACCGTATCGCCCGGATTGGTGCGCTGCCTAATGGCATTCTTAACCCTTTCCACAGCCTCATCCACTCCACGGACCAGCTTCTTGTTGAGGGGCTTTAGCGACTCGGTGTAGGACTCTTTGATCACGATGGCGTCGATGGGTATCTTCCGCTCCACTGCTATCTCCTCGATCTTATACTTCTCGGTCGGTGGGCCACCGATGGCAGCGCCGACCCCCTCCACAACTTCGCCGCTGGCTTCCCCCTCGAGCTTTCCAGCCGCGTCGATCATGATTATGCGCGCCACCTTCCGCTTCTTCGCCAGCCTAGCTACAAGCTCACCTGGCTTGCCGACCCTGCCTCCAGGACCCTTTGCCTTCACAATGAGGAGCTTTCGCCCCTCAAACTCGGACTCGGTGTAGACAGTATCCTCGACCGGCTCGTAAAACTTCCCCTCTTTAACCAGCTTTACAACCGTCAGGGGCCCGACGCCATCACCTATTGGCTTGCCCTCGACGAAGGCCTTGGTGGCATCGACGAAGGCCTTGGCGTATGTTCTCAGGAAGGGGATATTCATCTGGACTAGCATGACAATCTGGATATTCTTCGTTTTCTCGGCCAGAACCAAAAAGTGGCGCACCAATCGATACAGGGTGTAGTTGGCCATCGCACCCTCCAGCGCCATCTCCAAGTTGGCGGCGGTCTCAGGGTCGGCGTTCGGCGCCAGTCTGGCGATGGCGTCCTTAAATCGCTTATTCCGGACATCAAGAATGTGCTCCAGCCTTCTCAAGACTCCCACGGGATCCTCGCTGACCGGCTCAATGGCGAAGAAATCTAAAAAGTCATTGAACTCTTTCTCCACATCCTGCTTGGGCTTGCCGTGTTTTACTATCGCCTTCAACGCTATCTTTTTGCTCTCCTTAGCCATTTTATCGAGATCAACGACCGCCTTTTTCATCTGGGTTAATCCTGCCCGTGCCTGTAGCCACATCATCTGTGGACTAAGTAGAGTTACCACTGCGAAGAAGATGATGCTTGCCACTATCCACCAGACGATGTCGGCTTCGGGCATAAGATTCCCTAAATTACTCTGTTTGTTTTTTGATAAAGGTTGCTGCTAACCTTTAAAGCTTTGCTGTGATAGGATTTTCACGAGCGGGGGTAGCCAAGCCAGGTTGAAGGCGCTGGCTTCAGGAGCCAGTCCCGTAGGGGTTCGGGGGTTCAAATCCCCTCCCCCGCACCAATGTGGGATTTAAGCGTTCAAACGCGTGTAAAATTGCAGTTAACTCGGCATAGCCGATAGAACTCCAAAGGTCTATCCGGCTTCCTCATCTGGAATGAAAATATCCTCAATCTTGGCCTTGAAAAATCGCGCTATCTTGAAAGCTAGCGGCAACGAAGGGTCGTATTTTCCTCTTTCAATGGCTATTATGGTCTGCCTCGTTACCCCCAGCCTCTTCGCAAGATCCTCCTGGGTCAAATTATGCATCACCCGATATACCTTGAGTTTGTTTTTCATGACGGCTAATCCCCAAACTTTTTGGCATAATATCGGTAGAAGAGGAGGTAAACCAGCATCAAAACTGCGGAAAAATAGGCCAGAGAAAGGCCGGCCTCCAAAAGCTCCGGATGTCCGACCCTGCTCAAGCCAACCATTGAGATGCCAACAACGGCTGAAGCTAACCCAACCACCTGAATCGTCCTCCGTGAAGCCTTCTCACTTATTTTGTAGGCCCGCTCATCAACCAGCACCTCGTCAGTCTTGCTTTTAAGCAAATACAAAAACAGCAAGCCAACAACTACTGACAACACCGCTATCAAAAGTTCACCTGTGAACGCGGAAAAGGCAACAAGACTGGCAACTATGGCCATCACCGCTCGCTTGTAGGAAGTGTAACAGCCGCTCATCATTTTATCATGTAAAAAATTGGTTACATTATGTTATTTAAACTTTACTTTTTGTAAAATCTATTAAACAAAAACAAGTCGCTATCTGAATTTGTAGCCAAGTCTGCAATTTCTTTTTTTATTCCGACATAGAATTGGAATTGAGGTGATAGATTGGACGTCAAACTCTCGGTCGACGGTGAGGAAATCGACCTGAACGAGTTCGTGGTGAAAATATTGAGCGGCGCCATAGTCGGAGCGGTGACCTCACTTCGCGGGATAAAAAAGGACTGGAAAAAAATAGAAATCAAAGTTGAAAGGTAGATTCAAACAAGATTCAACGTGGCCACGTATCCTTCCTCTGACGGCTTGAGGGTGAAACCCATTTTCTGCGCCAGCCGGACCATCTTCTTGTTTTCACGCATGATAATCCCGTAGACGGTTTCCAACCCCTTCTCCTGAGCAAACTCGATGAGCATATCCATGAGCTTGGTGCCCAAGCCCTTTCCCTGATACTTATCCGCCACAACGATGGCAAACTCGCCGCGCTTCTTGCCCGGCTCAATAATCAGCCTGGCCACCCCGATCTCCTTTTTTTTGCCAGCCTCAG
Source organism: Hadarchaeum sp. (SeqCode) (assembly GCF_049969415.1). Taxonomy (NCBI): domain Archaea; kingdom Methanobacteriati; phylum Hadarchaeota (SeqCode); class Hadarchaeia (SeqCode); order Hadarchaeales (SeqCode); family Hadarchaeaceae (SeqCode); genus Hadarchaeum (SeqCode); species Hadarchaeum sp. (SeqCode). The sequence continues at coordinate 11,965 of NZ_JBMFOX010000013.1, read as the reverse complement.
TGGTCTCCGCGATTATCGCCATCTCCCGGTCGTAGTCTATGTTGCAGAATCGCACCAAGTCATCGTGGGATAGCTCTTTGATTACCCTGAAAAACCTGAACCTGCTAGTTTCCTCGGAAAGCCCTTTGATAAACTCATATTCAATTTTTTCGTCTTCAGGGCGGATTGGTCGGAGCAGGACCTCGGTGCCATCCTTCAACCTCCAGGGCAAGACATATTTCGTGGGATAAGGTAAGATAGAAAGATGTGCGTAGGGATCAGTCAATTTCAACGCTTCAACATCAATAGTGGCTCTGGCGTCGAGAGCGGTAATCTCCCCTTTTGAGGCCACAAGCGGGTTAATGTCGATTTCGGCGAACTCGGGAAAATCCACTACTAGGCTAGAAAACCGGACTATAATTTCCTCCAGAGCCTTCATATCTACGGGGGGCTTGTTCCTTATCCCGCGGGAAATGGCGCGATAAATTTTAGTCTCCTCCATCAGCCTCCTAGCCAACGTCTGGTTCAGCGGGGGCAAAGCTATCGAAAAGTCCCTGTAGAACTCAACGCCTATCCCGCCCTGACCGAACAGGATAACTGAACCGAAATCCCGATCCTTCTTAGCCCCCAGAATCAGCTCATAGTCAAACTTCTTCATTTTTTGAACATAGACTCCATCAATTTTGGCTTTGGGCACGGCATTTTTAATGGATTCCAACATCGAACGATAGCTCTTTCTCAAACTTTCCTCCGAATCTATTCCAACCACGACCCCGCCAACATCGGTCTTGTGAATTATCTCGGGAGAGGCGATCTTCAAAACTACCGGATAGCCCATGCGGGAGGCGGCGGCAACGGCTTCCTCCTCATTCTTCGCCAAATGAGCCTCCGGTCTCGGAATCCGGTAAGCATCAAAGAACTTATCAATCTCTGCCTGAGTCAGGTTTGTTCTTCCTTCACCTACGGCCCTTCTGATGATGAGTCTTAGGTGGCTCTTAGGAGGGGAAAGATCCACAGAAAGCTCCTCGGGCGTCTCATATAGAAGTTCCAAGTTGCGCTTGTACTTGTACATGTACATGTAGGTCCTTATCGCCTTCTCCGGTGTGGGGTAAGTGGGTACATCATTTTGATAGAATATCCTCCTTGCTTCTTCGACCTCGTTTTCACCCATCCAAACCGTCAGAATCGGTTTAAGCCTCCTTTGGGCGATTTCGACAACTTTCTTAGCCAAATCAGTTGATTTAGCGGCTCCTTGGGGAGTATAGAGGACCACTATACCATCTATCTTAGGATCGGAAAGACAGGCCTCCAGCGCCTTGGCGTACCTTTCCACATCGGCATCCCCGAGTATATCAACAGGGTTTCCCTTACTCCACTGCGGCGGCAAAACCTTATTCAATGCCGTGATTGTTTCAGGAGAAAGATCGGCCAGTTCTCCGAAGTTATCGATGATAGCATCAGCCGCAATCACCCCTGGCCCGCCGGCATTGGTTACTACGGCGATGTTCGGCCCAGCGGGCAAATACCTCGAATCCAAGACGCTGGCGCAGTTAAAAAGATCTTCGATTTCATCCACCATCACCACACCGGCTCTTCTAAAAGCGGCCTGATAAACCTCAAAATTTCCGGCCAGCGCCCCGGTGTGGGATTTAACCGCCTTGGCGCTCTCAGCATATTTTCCGGGTTTAATGATGATAATCGGTTTTGTTCGAGCAAACCCTTTGGCGGCACTTATAAACTTTCTAGCCGAACCGACACCCTCCATGTAAATTATGACGCTCCGCGTGCGGGGATCTTCCCCAAGATAATCTATCAAATCCCCGAAATCAATGTCCAGCATTGAACCCAACGAAGCAAACATGCTAAAACCAATGTGGGTGCTAACTGCCCAATCCAAAATCGCGGAACCCAAGGCCCCGCTCTGGGAGATAAATGCTATCTCGCCCGGCTGCGGCTGGCTTCTCAAGAAAGTGGTATTGATGAAATCGTGAGGTCGGATAAAACCAAGACAGTTTGGGCCAAGTATCCTAAGTCCATATTTTTCCTGCAACTTCTTTATTTCCTGTTCCAGCTTTGCTCCCTCTTCGCCGGCCTCCCTAAAACCTGAGGAAATTATCACGACGCCATCGACGCCGCTCCGCCCACACTCGTCAACCACGGCTGGGACGCTCTTGGCCGGTATCGCAATTACGGCCAAGTCAACGTGTTCCGGGATTTGGGTTATGCTCGGGAAGCACTTTAGACCCATTACCGCTTGGTAGCTGGGGTTCACTGGATAGATCTTTCTTTTCTCTTTGCCTTGGAGAAGATTTTTCATAATTTGGTTGCCAACCGTGCCCTCCTTTTCACTAGCACCGATTAAAGCCACGGCCTTTGGGTTTAACATATTCTCTAGCTTACCCACCAGCACCACCATTTTTACAATCGCAGAGGGTTAATATATTACAAACGTAATTAAAAGTTCCGCTGCAGCGACCACTAAGGATCACTATTTAAAATAAGTCTTATTCTTAAGCTATGGTGTATGTTTGTTTTTCCCTCTCCCTTAGTTTCAGAGCAGCTTGGGCGGCCGCCAGCCTGGCCACAGGTATCCTGAAAGGTGAACAGGAGACATAGTTCAACCCCAGCTCATGGCAGAACTCTATCGATGAGGGATCACCACCATGCTCTCCACAGATGCCTATTTCCAAGTCAGGCCTCTTGCCCCTACCCAGCTCAACCGCTATTTTCATAAGCTTCCCTACACCTTTGCGGTCCAGCCTTTGGAAGGGATCGGCCTCAAGAATACCTCGCTCCAGGTATTGGAAGAGAAATCCTCCTTCAGCATCGTCCCGGGAATAGGCGAAGACCATCTGGGTCAAATCGTTTGTTCCAAAGGAGAAAAACTCGGCGTACTCTGCGATTTCGTCCGCAGTAAGCGCCGCCCGGGGAACTTCAATCATCGTGCCAAACTTATACTTCAGATCTACACCGTGTTTTTGCATCACCTCGTGAGCAACCTTCTCCAGCTGCTCCCTGACGACCTTGAGCTCGTTAACATGGCCGACCAACGGAATCATTATTTCCGGTCTGGGGTCCTTCCCTTCCCGCTTTAGCTCACAGGCGGCCTCGAAAATCGCCCTGACCTGCATTTCATTGATGTCGGGATAGGTTATGCCGAGCCTGCAGCCGCGGAGTCCCATCATGGGGTTGGCCTCGCGCATGTCTTCAACCCTTCTCAGTAACTCCTCCAATTTTCTGAGCTTTTCCCGATCGGATCCCCTGAGCCTGAGCTCGATGACTTCTTCCAATAATTTCTCATATCTGGGCAGGAACTCGTGGAGGGGGGGGTCCAACAACCTTATTATTACTGGAAGGCCATCCATGACCTCAAGTATCTCCCTGAAGTCATTCTTCTGGATCTCGAGGAGCTTCTCTAAGGGCTTCTTTCTTTCCTCTCTAGTTTGCGCCAGTATCATCTCATGCACGAGCGGCAGCCTATCCTCCTCGAAAAACATGTGCTCGGTGCGGCAGAGTCCAATCCCTTGAGCTCCAAGCTCTCTGGCCTTCCGGGCATCCCTTGGATAATCAGCATTGGCCCAGTTTTGCAGTTTTTTCACCTCATCGGCGAAAGAAAGGATGGTCTGAAGCTCGGAAGACATCTTTGGTTCAATCAGCGGGGCCTCGCCCAAGATTACCTCTCCGGTGGTTCCGTTTATCGTTATCAGGTCCCCCTCCTTAACCACCGTTCCGTCCACCTCAAAAGAACGGGCCTCGACATCGATTTTTATGGCCTCACAACCCACAACCGCCGGCTTCCCCAGCCCTCTCGTCACCACGGCGGCGTGGCTGGTAACCCCGCCCCGAGAGGTCAAAACACCTTGAGAGGCGATGATACCGCCAACGTCATCCGGGCTGGTCTCGGGACGTATAAGGATAACTTTTTCACCGGACTTACCCATCTCCTTGGCCCGCTCGGAATCGAAAACCGCCTTACCAACAGCGGCACCCGGGCTGGCGTTCAACCCTTTTGCTATGACCGTTACCTGGGCCTTCGGATCAACCTGCTTGTGCAGAAGCTGCTCAATATGCCCGGGTTCAACCCGCATCAGCGCCTCCTCTTTTGTGATCAGACCCTCAGCCACCATGTCTACTGCTATTTTCACCGCCGCCTGAGCAGTTCTTTTGCCGGCCCGCGTCTGAAGCATGTAAAGCCTGCCCCGCTCAACAGTGAACTCAATATCTTGCATGTCGCGGTAATGGCGCTCCAGCTTCTCTGCTATCTCCACCAGCTTTTCATAGATCTCCGGATATCTGCGTTTCAAATCATCTATTTTAAGCGGCGTCCTTATACCGGCGACTACATCCTCACCTTGCGCGTTGAAGAGAAACTCACCGAAGAGTTTGCGCTCACCGGTTGAAGGATCCCGCGTGAAAGCCACCCCGGTTCCCGAGTCCTCACCGATGTTTCCAAACACCATCGTCACGACATTAACCGCGGTCCCCAAATCATCCGGAATCTTGTAAAATCTCCGATATTCGATGGCGCGCTTGTTTTGCCACGAAGCAAAAACTGCCCCAATAGCAAGCTCAAGCTGTTTAACTGGATCCATGGGAAAATCATGATGTGTCTCCTCTTTCACAAGCTGCTTGAACTTTTTGACTATCTCCTTGAGCTCAGCGGCCTTGAGATCGGTATCAAACTTGGCCCCGACCTTCGCCTTTTGCCCCTCAAAAATCTCCTCAAACTTCTTACCCTCAACGCCAAGAACTATCTTTCCAAACATCTGGATGAAACGACGATAAGCGTCATAGGCAAATCTCTCGTTGTTCGTGAGCTTGGCCAAACCCTCCACAGTTTCGTCGTTCAAACCGAGGTTAAGTATGGTGTCCATCATGCCGGGCATTGAATACATGGACCCGGAACGGACGGAAACCAACAACGGATTCCTAGGATCACCAAACCCTTTCCCCGTCATTTTCTCAAGCTTTTTCATCGCCACAATTACTTCATCTATCAACCCGTCGGGTAGCCTTCCACCGGCGACATAATACTCCTTGCAAACCTCAGTAGTAATCACAAACCCAGGAGGGACCGGCAGCCCGAGCTGAGCCATAGTACATAGGCCTGCTCCCTTGCCTCCCAACAGCCTCTTATTGCTACCGTCCCCTTCATCAAAGAAATACAGTCTTTTTGCCATGCCACCCCTCAACAGGTTAAGCGTGCTATCAGGCTTAAAAATCTTTGCTCCATAATGTTAAACGCAACCGGCGGGATATGTGATCGATCATGTCGTTTGAGGACTTGGTTCCGGTGAGGCCTGGCTTTGGGGGATTTGATTTCCCATATGAAAAATCACAAATCGTCTTCTTCGGAGCACCGGTGGACATTACTTCAAGCTACCGGCCGGGTTACCGATTCGCCCCTGCCAGAATAAGAGAGGCCTCAGCCAACCTAGAAACTTACATTATGTCCGCAGGGGTTGACGTCTTTGAAAAAATAAACATCACTGATCTTGGGGATATAATAGTCTCTCCCGCCAACCTGGCGCAGACCGGGGAAAGAATTACCAATACTGTCAAAAGAATCCTAATTGATGGTAAAATACCTGCGATCATGGGCGGCGAACACACCATTTCCTACTTTTCTCTCCAAGCCTTTGCTGATGTAGTCGTAATCCACCTTGATGCACATAGAGACCTTCGCGAAGACTACTTGGGCGACAGGATTTGCCACGCCACTGTTATGCGTAGAGTTCTCGACCGGCTACCTGCTGACCGACTGATACAGATTGGGGTAAGATCCTGCTCCAAGGAGGAGGCGGAATTCGCCAAGGAAGCCGGCATCTTGGCTTATAGCGCGGAAGAAACAATCGAAGACCGGAGAAAAATAATTTCTGAAGTGAAAGAGATCGTTAAGAACTCTAAAATTTATCTTTCAATTGACCTCGACGTTCTGGATCCGGCTTTTGCTCCTGGGGTCTCGACTCCGGAACCTGGCGGCCTATCCACAGTTGAACTTCTCAAAATTCTGAAGGAACTGGGTAAACTCAACATCTCGGGCTTTGATATCGTGGAACTGGTTCCACCGCACGACGATGGAACAACCTCATTTGTGGCGGCGAGGATAATTTATGAGCTGTTAGCCGCGCTGGGATCAAAAAATGAAGATCACTGAAGATATTCTTGGCCTTTTTCCACAATTATCTTTGTCTCGAACGGGATTTTTAAGTTCGCCCTGCGCAATGCCTCCTTGGCCAAACGAGCGAACTCTTTTTTGCAACATACCGTAATCAGCTTCTGCCCCACGTCGACCCTAGCGGCGGTACCGATGGGCTTTCCAAAGGCTCTTCTCATCCCATCGGAAACTCGGTCCGCACCTGCGCCCATGACAATTGGATTCTCCCGAAGAATTTGGTGCGGATAGACCCTGAGCTTTAAGTGGTAATTATCCCTGCCGGCCTTTTGTTCCAGCAAACGGTTGGCAGCTACTCGTGCTGCCTCAAGGCTGTTGTGCCTTATCTGCCCAGCCTCGGCAACAACCAACGACATCACCACATCAAATTCACCCTTTGGATTGCCCATATCAAAGAAAGTCACACGTACTGCGGGAACGCCCTTGACGAACTCACGCCTAGTGTAAGCCGGGCCGCTGAATCTCCGGTAACACCGAGCTGGTCTCAACGGCATTTTTACACCTTTCCCAATTCATGATTTTTTTATTATTTAATAGATCTGTCGCCTTGAAAAGTTGTGTTACTGGATATATAACCTTTTATGACGACGGAATCCGCTCAGGTATGAAGCTCGACTACATCCTTATCCTCAAGCACATAGTCTCTCGTGACCTGCTGTCCGGGAAACTTAGTCGAACCCCAGACACGGGCAAACTTCAGCCCCTTGGCAAAGTCCTTATGGACTGAACGAGCAACGTCCATCACTGTGGAACCCTTGGGCAAAACCAGGGGACGTTCGGCCGGCTTCCCATCTGGTTTCTTAGTGTAGACGCGTATTAGATCAAGTTGCTGGTAAATCCTCCCCTTTAAATCCTCAGGTCTACCGCCAGTGCAGATAACATCAAGCAAATCCCCAAACTCACGTTTGACCATCTCTATTTTCTCAGCGGCGTTAGGCAAATCACATTTAGTCAGTAAAACAAAACCGCGAAGATAAACATTTGACTCTGAAAGCGCCTCCTCGAACTCATCAAGTGTGATTGGTTCCTCGATTACCACGAAAGCATTGTGGATGCGATGTTCCTGCAGTATTCTCTTTATTTCCGCTTCTCCACCCCCAACCAGTTTGGCTCCTTTGACCTCGATGCCGCCACTGGATCGTTTTTCAATGCTGACCTTTGGTGGTTTACAATTCAGCTTGACCCCGACTGCGTCTAGTTCACTAAGCAAAATCTTGATATGGTTAACCGGGTCATCGGAAGCGTCCACGACAAGGGCGATGGCGTCTGCGTTGCGGGCAACACTTAAGGGCCGGGCGCCAAGGCCTCGACCATAGCTCGAACCCTCCACTATTGCAGGCACTTCAACCAGCTGTATTTGCACATCCTCAAACTGTATCATGCCAGGAATCGGATACCTAGTCGTGAATGGATACTCGGCGACCTCGACGCGAGCGCTAGTAAGGTCCTGCAGAATTTTTGACTTGCCCGAGTTTGGTAGTCCAACCAGCGCTATTTGCGCAGCTCCCTCTTTTTTCACCGAAAAACTGGGCCCGCTACCGCGACCAACTTTCTTCTCCCGTTTTTCTTCCAGCTCCAACCGCAGCTTTGCCAAGCGACGCTTAAGCGTCCTCAAGAGCTTCTCCGAACCCTTATGCTTCGGCGCTACTCGAATCATCTCTTCTGTAGCTTTGATCCTCTCCTCTAGCGTTCGAGCCTGAAGATAGCGTTCCTCTGCCTTTTTATACTCGGGAGTAACATTGGCCGGCAATATAATCGGTGAAAATTTTATCACATACGGAAAAAAAATTGTCGAAACAACGGCCATAACCATTTAACGGACGTTATTGCCAAATTGGAGATATCTCCATTTTTCAAAAAATACTTAAATAAACGCAAACGTCATAAAAGATCTTGGCGGGGACGGTAGCCCGCAGAATGGGTCGAACCGGAGCCTACGGGCAACGGGGATCCGTGTAAAAACCCGGGCTAAAAACCGGGGAAGGACGCGGATAAGTCCTGTGGAAGAACAGGATGGGACAAATGCTGCGGGAAGAAGACCCTGACAAGAAAAAATGACGAGCGAGCGATGTGGTCGAGGTTCGCGAGCTCGTTAGAAAAGTATTGGAAGGGTCAAGTCCCCGCCGCTTTTTTATTGGTTCAAGTTAAAAGCTTGAGGTATCTTAAGGCCTTTTTAACCCCAAACGTTCTCAAAATTTCCGGTGCCTTGGAAATCAGCGCGGTAATCAGTTTTTCATGGTGATCAAAATCAAAATTTTTTAGCAATATCTCCCTAGCCTCACTCTGGTCTAAAAAAGCGGACAAAAGGTCTAAATCTTCATTTGACATCCGATCAAAAACTTTTTTTACACGAGCACCAATGGTGAACTCTGTACCGAACTTTCGCATTACCGCCCGCGGATAATTATCGAGCTCGTCGAACGAACCTTGATCAAAGGCTTTTATCACCGTTTCGGCCGCAATCTTGGCGCAGGACAATCCGATATAAATACCGCCACCGGTAAGTGGCTTCACCTGTCCAGCGGCGTCGCCTACTAAGATCACCGTCTTTTCCTGAATTCTGCGGGACATACATTCCGGAATTACTTTGGCACACTGATGGGTGAGCATCTTGCCCACTCTGCGAGAGATTACGGGGTGCTTGTAAAGGAAAGTTTTCAGCAGCCGAACTGGATTTCCCGTCGTCGTGCCCAAGCCCAGTCTGGCAACATCGCCGGCTTTTACCAACCAGCCAAAAAATCCTGGGGCAAAGTTTTTATCTAGAAAAACTTCGGCGACATCGTCATCCAAATCTGCCACGGTTTCGACCTGCGCGCATTTAATGTAACTATTCTTGACCAAAAGCCCCAAACTGCGGGCAACTGCGGAAAGCGGGCCATCGGCACCCATTACCACGCTGGCTTTCAGCTTCCCACCGCGGTCAGTTTTTACCACCGGACCGCCATCGAAGTTAACTCCCAAGCATTTGGTGTTCAAATACAACTCCGCACCTGCTTTGATTGCGGCCTCGGCCAGCGAGAGGTCAAAATTCGCCCGATTTATCACTGCCGCTTCAACTTTCCCCCTTGTCAATTCTACCGGCTCGTTTGAGGGTGGATAAATCCTAACACCCCTTAGTCGTCCCAATATCCATTTCCCTGGTTTTATTCCGAGCTCTCGGATGCCTTCCAGGCCAACGATGCCGGCGCAGCAGGCGGGCCTGCCCACTTCAGCATGTTCTTCGACTATCTTCACTCTGAGGCCGTGTTCTGCCAGTATTTTGCCCGCAAAACATCCGGCCGGACCAGCACCAACTATAACGACATCAGTTTCCATTCGTTTACCTCATAATTTTTTAGGATACAATTAGATAACGCTAACGAGTGAAGCTATGCTTGAAGCCGCTGGCTATGTCATCCTAGGGCTGGTTTTGGTCATGGTACCAGGTTTTCTGCTTTCAGTAGTGCTTTACCCAAAACGTGGCGACCTCGATTTCTGGTCCCGGCTGGGCGCCAGCTTAGGTCTGGGGGCCATAATCGCCGCCTTTGTGGGCTATGTAGTATCATTTCCCGGATTAAGTGTTCTCTCGCTCGGCTCTTTCACCATGGCGACTTTAATGGCCTGTATTTTCTTAGCAATTCTCGCATTTTTGCGCGGCGGTTCGGACGTTTTTTCTTGGTACAAGGATAAAATTTTGAAAACCCGCGCAAGGAAAAGTGAACAAGAACAGCAGGTAAAACTTCCTGAAGGGTGTGCGGCAAGTTGAAGAGGTGTCCTAGTGTTCAATTACAAGCAGGTTATTGTAGTCAGGACTGATTTGGAGATGAGCCCGGGAAAGATTGCCGCCCAAGCGGCCCACGGTGCAGTGGGGGCCGCCGAGGCAGCTAGGAAAAAACGCCGCAAATGGTTTTACGAATGGTTTTCCGAGGGCCAAAAAAAAGTCGTGGTGAAAGTAAAAAACGAAAACGAACTTCTGGAACTTAAGAAAAAAGCCGATAAATTGGGACTCCCGAACATGCTGGTCGTTGACGCAGGACTGACGGAGCTTGCTCCAGGAACGGTAACCGCTTTGGGCATCGGCCCGGCACCGAATGAAGAGCTGGACCAAATCACGGGGAAACTTCCCCTGCTTTAGGTGGCCGAGATGAAGCTCAATGAAGTTGGCGAAAAAGTCCTCATTGAAACGGCAAAAAAAACCTTCAGAAAAGGGAAACCAGTGAGAATCGGCATAGGCGACGACGCGGCGGCTATCGACCTGCCGGGGGAAAAATGCTTAGTGGTTACGACGGACATGCTGGTCGCCAGCAGCCATTTTCCGCCAAGAATAAAACCGGAACAAATCGGCAGAAAGTCGGTGGTCGTCAACCTCAGTGACTTGGCTTCGATGGGTGCTGAGCCCTTAGGACTTATTTTCTCAGTTGCAATGCCGAGAGATCTTGAATTTGAATTCGCAGCCAGAATCATGAAGGGGATGGAAAAAACGGTGGAGGAGTACCGGACCTACGTTGTTGGAGGCGATCTTGATGAAGCCGATGAAATAACCATTGCCGGAGCTGCCTTCGGGCTCGCCAAAAAAAACAGAATTCTCTTAAGATCTGGGGCCCGGAAAGGTGATATCTTGGCGGTCACTGGAGAGCTCGGTGCTGCCGCTGCCGGACTTAAAATTTTGATGGAAAAAATTCCACACAGAGGATATGAAAAACTAGTGAAAGCGCAGCTGGAGCCAAATGCCCGGGTAAAGGAAGGAATGATACTGGCCGCAAGTGGACATGTAAAAGCAGCCACCGATGTATCCGACGGGCTGGCGGCCAATCTGTGGCATTTGTCCCGCGAAAGCGGTGTCAAAATTGTCATCGATCGGGAAAAAATACCTGTCCACAGTTTGGTCAAAAAATTCTCCCGACAATATGGCTACGATGTTGATGACTTCGCGCTTTACAGTGGAGAGGATTTCGAATTAATTTTCACCACACCACCAAGGTTCTGGGAAAGTGTTAAACTTGCCCTCCATAGGGTTGGAACAAGGGCCACCGTGATCGGTAAAGTGGTCGATGGCAAGGGAGTATTCATCAAAATTGGGGAAAGCACAGAGGAACTGGAAGATCGCGGTTATGAACACTTTAAATAGAAACCTGACTTCCCTGTTTTAATTTTCGATACATTCTCCAAGACAAAATCGGCTCACGCGAGGCCTTTGTCTCATCAAGCCTGCCGACCGCAGTTGCCGTCGGTGCCGATCTGACTAGCTCTGGATTTTCTCTTGATTCCCGAGCTATGGTCCTCATCGCTTCTATAAACCTATCCAACTCTTCCTTTGACTCAGTCTCGGTTGGCTCGACCATGAGGGCCTCGGAAACTATCGGAGGGAAATAATAAGTTGGCGGATGGACGCCGAAGTCGAGAAGGCGCTTGGCCACATCCTTGGCCGTAATCCCTGTTTCCTTTTTAAGCGGCTCAGCGCTGAGAACCACCTCATGCTTGCAGGGCCCATCATAGTTAACCCTAAAGTTTTTCCCATCGGCCAGCTTTTTCATCAAATAATTGGCGTTCAGGACAGCGGCCTCAGCTGCCTCCTTCAGGCCATCCGCGCCCATCGACAAAATGTAGGCATAGGCTTTTACCAGCACGCCGAAGTTGCCAAAAAAGGACTTGATTTTGCCTATCGAATGCGGACGGTCATAGTTGAGCCAAAAACGGCCGCGCTTTTCATCGTATTCGACAATCGGCACCGGCAGAAACTTTTCAAGCTTTTCAACCACACCCACCGGGCCAGCTCCGGGTCCGCCGCCGCCATGGGGTGTGGAAAAGGTCTTGTGAAGATTTAAATGGACC
>NZ_JBMFOX010000012.1:0-39180 GCF_049969415.1 Hadarchaeum sp. (SeqCode) | reverse complement strand
TGGGGCATGTTTTTCCACCTCCGAACATTTTTGGCTTGTCGGAGGTATTCAGGCTAGCCTTGCATACCAGCTTAACAGATTTCCAGCGACGAGAGGGGAAGTTATGCTGACAAGTTTATTAGTGCAAAAGTTCACGACATTGGATTGGTGAACCTATGCCATTCTGCACAAAATGCGGCAATGAGCTTCCCGAGGGCGCGAGGTTCTGCCCAAGATGCGGAAGCGAAGTCGCAAGAGCGAGTGTTTCGGAAGGTGCAGAAGAGCTTGTTAGGGGCGCTGGGCTACAGACGCCTCCAGAGTTGTCTCCTGCTAACTACGAGAAATTAAAACTTAAACTCAAGCTAAAAAGCGCATCAAGAAAAAAGAAGTGGGGAGTCGCCGGCATTGCCATTGGGCTTTTAATAATGCTTACGCCGACGATCTTTCTAGCAATGGATAATGTCAAAACTATAGAACAACTGACGACCTTAGCTTATTTGGCGAAATTGTGCATCATAATCGGAGGACTGATGCTGATATTTGGCATCGGCTATTCAACTTATGGCTCTCGGAGGGAGAAGAAAATAAGGGAGAAGCTTTAGAGGATAATGTTCCTAGCTGTCTTAAAAGTTAGTCAAAACGATGCAGACTTTTGCTATTACTTTGACCAAGCCAAACGGCGTTCTTAGCTACAAATTTCCAACCAATCGTCACTTCATGTTGAAATGAACGCACACATTAGAGCACAAACCGTCCGCGCCCTCTAGAAAGGGGCATTTTTGATGGTATGGACTGAGAAAGCATCCATTCCGTGCCCAGCCACAAACGCGCCCCGGCAGTTACGATGGATATCACTGCTGGGCCACGCTTTAAAAACATGGGGGACGGGATTGGTCACCCATTGTTAAACAATATTTTAAACCACCCCTGACTAGCTTGAAGACCATCGGCGACAACTGTTTTCAAAGTAGTCTGAAAATCATAACGAAGAAAAGGTAGAATTGATATTGTGAAAACCTTTGAAATATTTTCGCCAGAGATATACTAGCCAGCTGATTGTTTATGAAACCATAAAGCGAAGCGACTGCGACTGGTAAGAGATGGCCCCTTCAAAGGCTGAACACTTGCACCATCGCGATCGTACGACCGGGCAAACTCAATGTGAACGCAACGGTGGCCTTCTCCTGATTACCCCACCGACGAAATACCAGAGGGGTCGGACCGGAGCCACTTTTCTAACTTCTTTTAAATGGGGCAACATCACCGCAGAAACTGCCAGACGCAATATGCCAGATATTAAAAAAAGAAAGAGAAAAATCGAAATGAACCCAACCTTAAAATAAGTGGCAAAAAGTCCTCCCAGAGTTGCGCCAACAAATGTTCCTATGCCGTTAAGCATCCAAAAATAAGCAAAGCATATACCCATCCTCTGTTTAGATACTGCATCATAAATAAAATTGACCGAGGCCAAGTCGAACCCCGCCCAAGCAAATCCGCTAAACGCCTCAACCAAGACCAAAAAAACGGGGTTGGTCGAAAAAAGCCAGAGTATTGGAACAAACGGGATCAAATAGCCAGATATTTTCAGCACCAACAAATTTCCGTGCTTGTCCGAGAACTTGCCCCACATGGGCATAAAAAGCACGTGAGTAAGCGAGGAACTCAGAACAACGATGACATAGTTCAAATAACTGAATTTCAGTTCTTGCAGCATATACACCGAGAAAAACGGCGCAGCGAAGTAAACCACGAGAGTCATGAGTGTGATGTATATCGTGAACCTGCCGAAGTTGTTATCTTTCGCCTTCCTCACAAAGCTGTAAAAGCTGAAGTAGAACTCATCTTTATACTCGAACCTCGGCTCGTACTGCTTACTCAAGAAATACCACGAAATCAGCCTCGCGACCATTGCGATTAAAAAAAGCGTGACAAAGCCGAACAACACCTTATCGCTGCTCAAAGCGTTTAAAAAGAAGCCTCCAGCTAACATGGCTAGGATGCCTGAAATGCCGATAATCATGTTTCTGTTGCCAAAGAACTTTCCTCTCTCTTTTTCACGCACTAGATCGCCCATCCACGAAGACCATGCTGGAGTGGAAAGGGAGCCAAGGAGAAGGTAGCCGGTATAAAATAGTATCACCAGCGTTGGGGCGATAATACCGTCGACCCTACAAAATAAAAAAAGCAAAGCAACCAGCGAGATTGGAATCCAAAAAAGTGCTTGCAGCAAAGCGCACGTCGTCACGATGCGTTTCCTGCTCGTTTTTTCCATGAGTTTCGGTGCCTTTAGTTCCGAGAGGCTGGCGACCAATGTGGGAACAGAGGTGAGCAGTCCTATTTGCGCCGCGTTTGCATTCAGAGCGAGAGCATACGGCGCAATGTACGAGTTTCCCAAGCCTGAGTTCACCGACCAAGCTACGCCGTCTTTTATACTGTACTTCAAGCTTTTCTTCCTGATTTTTTCCTCCATACAATCCTCCAAATTTCAAATGCCACAAAAATATAAATAATGGTGCACAGCATGTAAACTTCTTCAAACAGGCCATAACAGAAGCGGTAAATCGAGAGCGAGAAACTTTTGCTTTACAATCGCTTCACGACCTGTAGGTAAAAACATCAGAAGAAGAATTTTAATGCTGAATGTTGAAGAGAGGTGGGTGTTACCGTGTACAAACGCATGCTCTTGTGCGTGAGCGAAGCCACCCCTAAGGAAGTAGTTCAAGTTGCGATCAAGCTTTGTTCAAAAAATACGAGGGTGTACGTGCTTCACGTGGTGCACCTTTTGAAAAATTTTACGAGAAGAGACGCCATGGAGAAGTTCTCTTGGGTTCTTGAATCTCTCAAAAAAGCTGGGCTTAAGAGCCAAATGGAAATCTTGGAATCCACCGACGTTGGAAAGGCGATAATTTCGTTTGCTAAAGAAATTTCATGCGATGTCATCGTGACCGGCACGATACCGCGTAAGCGGCTACTTGGAGTTCTAGCTGAAAACGTTTCCACTTACCTGGTTAAAAACGCGCCGAGCGCGGTGGTTCTTGTCAGAAGAGCAGGAGAAATCGTGTAAATGTGTTTCTCAGCGCTGGTGAAAATATATGATATTACTCAATGTGATACCACTCAATGCAGTTTCAATTGTATCAATATTGATCTTCGCTGTAACCATATTCCTAGTTTTTAGGCATCCAATTTTGAGGATTCCCTTCACAAGGAGGTACGTACACGTTGACTACGGCTTAGCGCCTCTGCTTGGCGCATGTTTTCTGTTTTTGTCCCAGTCAATAGGAATTGAGGCTATCCTGCGCGGCATCCTTGGGACCGACAGCGTAAAGCCCTACGCCATCATCATCATGATCCTGTCCCTTTCTTACATTTGCGTGTCTTTGGATTTTACCGGTTTTTTTGAGTATGTTTCTTTGCGCGTTGCTAGAGCTTCAAAGGGCTCGGGCAAAAGGCTTTTTGTCTACCTATTTCTGCTCACGTCTTTTCTGACCCTTTTCACCGACAACGATATCGTAATACTAACAATGACCCTCATAATTTTTTACATCAGTAGAAACGCCGGGCTGGATCCCATTCCATTTCTGATTTCGCAATTTTTCGCAGTGAATATCTTGGGCATGGCGCTTTACATAGGAAATCCAACCAATATAATAGCAGCCGATGCCTACGGACTGTCCTTTAAGGAGTTTGCTAGGTGGATGCTAATTCCCTCCTTCTCGGCCGCGGCTGTTTGCCTGCTATTGCTTTGGTTGATATTCAGGCGTAGGGTTTCAAGGGAATTCAGGACACGTGAGATAAGTCCAGAACACGCTCTGAAAGACAGGAACGGGGCAATATTCGGTACCACCGTGTTGGGGTTGATGATCCTATTTATGAGCCTGCCCTTGGGCATACCCCTGTGGATGATAGCCCTATTTTTTGCCCTAATAATGTTTTTATTTGATCTCCTGACTCATCGTGCTAATATCTCAAAAATCGTTACGAGGATGCCCTGGAAAATAGCACCTTTTCTCGCCGGACTTTTCATCATAGTCGAAGGACTGGCCTCAACCGGTTGGACCGATCTTTTTGCATCCCTGCTCTCGAAAATCACGGGGAACTTGATGGCTACTGTCTTCGGCGTTTGCTTTCTGTCTTGGTTTGCAACCGGATTTATGAATAACCATCCAATGTCTATCTTTTTTGTCAAGACTTTTCAAAGTAGCGCCTTTACTGTTTCTCATACTTCAAGACTGGGTGCGACCTTGGCCTTGATTTCAGGCGCCAACTTCGGAGCAAACTTCACACTAATCGGCGCCCTAGCGGGGATTATGTGGATAAACATTCTCGCCGCTAAGGGGGTGACGATCTCTTTTTCACAATTTTCAAAATACGGCTTGCTCGTTATGCCTATCGTAATAATCGTGACGTGTCTAGCTTTTATTGCGGAACTTACACTGTGGGCCTGAATCAAAATAACCGAAAATTAAAAACGCTGGCAATGGCACCTATAAAGCTGAGCCGCTCCCAAAGTGCATCTATTTGGCAAAATACCCGCCGTTTACAGAGCGTTTTAGCAGGGCCCCGTTTTCGCCAGTTTCTGATGGTTAGCCTGTTTAGAAAAATGCGATAAAACGCGTCAAAATGGCTTGAAACATAGAAATTTGGATCTTTAGTCGGTGGCTTTAGAGATACTGGCAATGACAACTTGAATAAATATCTTTGGAAAGTCAGAATGCATTTACAGCATTCCGCTAAGTGTTTATGAATTTGGGCTTTTCACCCTCTCGGAGGGGCAACTGAGGTTTGAAAATTGATCATTTACGTTGACTACAAAAGGTTGGCGCAGGTTAGACTTCCATCACCCGAATAACAGCATTTAGAGGCTCTTCTTTTATATCGCTGGTGAAAATTACCAAATCTCCTCTTTTTTAAAAATTCTTTTCAACAAGTCGTTCTAAAACAGAAGCAAAATCTTTCATTCCTTCCACGATTTCAACAACAACACACCAGAACGGGATCATGCTCTTCGCAACCCTTTCATTTTCTGCGATCGCGATAATTGGAAGGAGGTGCCTAGAACCTGAGAACGCCTTTACACTTTTACCTGTTTTTGTGAGACAAACGATAGCTTTCCCCCCATTATCTCTGAGAGGTGGTCCACGGCCAAATTTATCGCCTCAAAAAATGGTTGGCCGTGATGGATAAACCCGCCGAGCCCTTAATACCTTTTTAAACTCTGGTGAATCTTCGCAGCTGGAACATCTTGCACAGGACTGTTAATATTACGAAGGTTTATATCAGTCAAAAATTTAAGAGCACCAATAAGACAAGCGACGCTGCTACCTGTTGTTTTCATTTTTTGTCTTCGCTTTTTTAATATACTCCTTGGAAGAGTAAATATTGGCGTACATTGGTGATTCGACTTGTACGGTGATCCGATTCAACTTTTGGCTGCAGCGGTTTGGTTTATCCTGCCGGCCTACGTTGCCAATGCCACGCCCGTCGTCCTCGGCGGGGGAAGACCGATTGATGGAGGTCGCCTCTTCATCGACGGGCGCCCCATTTTCGGGCCGGGCAAAACCATACGCGGCTTCATCTCCGGTATCGCCGCAGGGTTCATCCTCGGTATTCTGCAGGGTTTAGCAACGGGTCAGCTTAGCCTCTACTCAGCGCTCGGGTTTCTGCTCGCCTTAGGCGCCCTCATGGGGGACCTTCTGGGGAGCTTCATCAAAAGGAGGGCCAACCTGAAGCGTGGCTCCCCCGCCCCCATCTTGGACCAGCTCGGCTTCGTGGTCCTAGCGCTGGTGTTCGCCAGTCCGGTGTTGGTTCCGACTTGGGAGGTGGTCCTGACTATCCTGATAATCACACCGCCGATACATCTGGCGACCAATTTCATCGGGCATAAGCTCAAGCTGAAGGACCGGCCCTACTAGGAGAGGACCTATGCCTAAGTACGATGTCTTTGGAATCGGCACAGCGCTAGTGGACTACTTCTGTAGAACTACTGACGGTTTCTTGGAAAAAAATGGCTTGATCAAAGGGGCCTCCAATTTTGTCTCTAGAGAAAAGCTGGAAAAGATTCAATCGCGGCTAGCCGACTCAATATTCGCCCGTTTTCCCGGGGACAACGCCCGCAACACCTGTGAGGGTGTGGTCTACCTCGGTGGCAAGGCCGCCTATGCTGGAAGAATTGCGGATGATGAAGAAGGCAGGATCTTCGAAGAATCGCTCCGGAGGCACGGCATAACTTCTTTCCTCGAGAAAGGGCCGGGACGAACCGGAAAAATCATTGCGCTCATCACGCGCGATGGTCAGAGGACCTTTGCCGTGGATCTGGGCAACGGTAAAGACTACTCCGGATTGCCTGCCCACGGGATAAAAAATTCAAGTTTTCTTTACCTAACTTCAATCACCCTTTTCACCGATGGCGCTGTGGCCAGAAGTGCTCGGGACGCCATGGATGTGGCTGAAGGAAATGGGATTCGCATAGCAATCTCGCTCGAGAGCCCGCCGCTGGTAGAAGAAAAGAAAGAGCGAATTTGGAAAATAGTCAGTCACGCCGATGTGTTGTTCACCAATGAGGAAGAGCTCACGGCACTGACGGGATCTAGCGATGAAAAAGCTGCCAGAGAACTCGCTGAAAGGGTAGACATCGTTTGTCTAAAAAAGGGGAAAAATGGCTCATCGATATTCACCAAGGGGGAAGAATTCCATATCCCGGCTTTTCCCGCCAACGTCGTGGACACCACGGGCGCCGGCGACTTCTACGCGGCCGGGGTCTTATTCGGCCTTAGCAGGGGCAAGTCCCTTAAAGAAGCCGGGCTAATCGGGGCTGGGGTGGCTCAAAAAGTGGTGGAAAAATTCGGGGCCACGCTGAATGCAAACGATCATATAGAAACGTGATTACTGCTCCAAAGATTATCGATTGCGGAAACGTCTTAAACAACTTTGAGTTTTCGCTAAACGGCGCCAAAGCAAAAATGACTCCGACTTGAAACTCGGTTTGGGATAAATGAAGTCGACAAAAGGGGGATGCAAACTTTTAATTTCAGTTATTTGAAGGTTTATCGGATGGACCATGGGAAGAATAGCCGGCACCTGCGCGATATGCGGAAGAACCAGCTACGACATGCACCGCTGCGGCATATGTGGGGCCACTGTTTGCTCCCGCGACTTTGTCAGCGATATCGGCGTCTGCACCAGATGTCTGCGAAAGGGTCTCTGGGTCAGCGATAAAGGTCCTGAATAAAAGGGATCGGCGTGTTAACCGAGGAAACTCTTGAACAGATTAACGAGCTGCTCATTGAGTTAAACAAGCTGGCCTCAGACGGTGTACCGATTGTCGTCGAGGGAAGAGAGGACGAAAAGGCGCTGAAAACGTTGGGGGTAAGTGGCCGTTTCTGCAGAATATCAAGCGGAAATTCCCTGCTGAACTTCGTTGAACGTCTTTCAGGGTCTAGGGAAATAGTGATATTAACCGACTTCGACCGGACGGGAGAAGAACTGGCAAAATTTATCAACAAACACGCTAAAAGGCTGGGCATCGAGCCGATAACCGAATTCCGGGAGAGGCTGAAACCGCTGGTACGCAGAAACGTGAAGGACGTGGAGGGGTTGGCCAAGTTCCTGCAAAAGGAAAGGGAAAGATAGAGGCTATTCTTTTTTCCGATCTTTTTTCGCCAAGTACTTCTCTATATGGAAAGGCCTGATGCCCATTTCCAATAAAGCTCTTACTATCTCCTCGCTGCCCTTGCCCCCGCTTCGCAATTGGGTGTACATTCGATTAATCGATTCGTATGTCTCGTGAGGAAAACACACCCAAGCATCGGTCACGCGGGCGTAAAAATCGGGGATGACTTCAGACCATGGCTTGAGGTAGAGCGCGCAAATTTTAATTTCCTTCGCCCCTCGATCCTTGAGGTGCTCAACAGCCACCTTCAGGCTTCTGCCCGTATCCACGATGTCGTCAACGAGCAGTAGCTTCTTCCCCCTAACGTCCACGGCAAGCGGTTGAGTTATCTCCGGTCTATCCCTAGTTTTATAGAAGTCCACATAATGTTCCACCTTAATCGTGGCGATATCCGGTCCTCCCAAAAAATCCAAAATCAACCTGCCCGGAATCCACCCGCCGCGTGAAACGGCGACAATCAAATCGGGGTTATAATTGCTTCTCTCCACCTGTTCGGCCAATTTTACGCAGAGCTCATGGATGTATTCCCAGCTCGGAACTTCGTATTTTACCGGCCTCTGGACATCTTTCATACAAACGTCCCACTATCGCTTTTCTCCCAAAGGTGTTTAAGCTGCACTGGATTCAGCCCAGATAATCCAACAGCCTGGGGAAGTGATCAAAACTTTCTATGACCACATCAGCAACCCGGACCAACTCAGGGTTATTTCCAACAGCAACCGCCAGACCGGCCTTTTTCAAAAAATTAACATCATATTTGCCATCACCGACCGCCACGCATTCCTCGAGCGAAACTCCCAAATCTTCTGCCAATCGAACCAAATTCCTGTCCTTCTGCCGCGGTTCAACTCTGAGAATGCCCTCCCCAGCCAGATAACCCGACTCATCCACCTCAAGCCCGTTCGCAATCACGTGGGGGATGCCAAGTTCTCGGGCGACGTTGCTCGCCAAAACGTCGAGGCCTCCGGTGATGATTGCCGTCTGAAAACCTCGGCGAATGATCTCCTCGACCACCATTTTAACGTTGGGGGCTAGAGTATAATTGGACAAAATTTTCTTAATATCCTCGATGGTGGGGACTGGCCGCCACAGCGCAATGTCGCGGCGCATGAACTCCTTGTAATCAATCTGGCCTGACTCATACGCCATCAGATTTCTAAGCGCATCCGTTCTGGTGCCGAACCTCTGGTGAATCATGCCCCAGCAACTCTCCTCCAAGATAAGAGTCCCATCCATGTCAAAAGCCACAAGTTTGTAGCGCATGCCAATCAGAATAGATTCAGCTGAAGCGATAATAAGCTTGGAATGCCTTTTCCCGCGTTTTCTCAAGAGATTTATTCTCCGGGCCTGAGAGAATTTGGGTCTCGAAATGATGGAATGGCTTTCCTTTCTCCTCTCGCTGGTGCCCTTTTTGGAGGTACGCTTTTCGCTGCCCCTCGCTGCCGTCTACAATCCCGACCTGCCGCTACCCATGATATTTGCCATCTGCGTTGTTCTCAACCTCATCGCCATACCGTTAGCCTATCTCCTGCTCGACACAATTGTGCCACCGATCCGGATGAGATCAAAGTTGATCGATAAGCTGTTCCGGATATCGGTCAAACGGGCAAAGAAGTATCAAAGTTTGAGCCTGATAGGTTTGGCCCTCTTCGTGGGTATCCCATTTCCGGGAACAGGTGCCTACAGCGGTGCCCTCATTGCCTATATTGCCGGCTTTGACCGAAAGATCTCTTCCTTGGCAATTGCCATTGGGGTATGTCTGGCAAGCGTGATAATGTTGCTGGCAACGCTGGGGATCCTCTACATTCAGGGGATAACCGGGTTTTAAGGCCCAGCCAACCATCGAGAGTTCAAGCGTCAGCTTTTTAAGATAAAGAAGTATATTTTTATTATCATCAAATCAAGCCAGAATCACTATCAAGCTAATTCTGGCCCATTGAGGGCTGTTGCCCGTGGAAGAAAAAAGTTTGCAGGATTTAGTGGCCGAAAAGCTCGGCAAGAAGGAGAGTTCAAATATGCGTGATGATAGTGGTACGACCAAGTATCTTATCCACGCCAAAATAGAAGCTAACGGCGTGGTCGAGCGCCCGGATGTCGTCGGCGCCATATTTGGGCAAACGGAGGGTCTGCTCGGAAACGACCTAGATCTGAGGGAGCTGCTAAAGAGCGGCAGAATCGGGAGGATTAAGGTAGAAATTAACTCGAGCCAAGGAAAGTCGACCGGCACCATAACCATCCCATCAAGCTTGGACAAGGTGGAAACCGCCATCATTGCCGCCTCTCTGGAAACAATTGACCGCGTTGGACCCTGTGAAGCGACCATCAAGGTGGAACGCATCGAAGACGTCAGGGACATCAAGAGAAAGTTCGTGGTCGAGAGGGCCAAGGAGCTTCTCGGAGCTTTTGAGGAAGTTGCCACTGAGACCCAAGAGATAACGGAGAAGGTGATGGAATCCGTACGCGTCGAGGAGATATCTGAATACGAGGGGCTACCTGCGGGACCGGGTGTCAAGGACTCTGATGCCATAATAATCGTCGAAGGGCGTGCCGACGTTCTCAACCTGCTAAGAGCGGGAATCAGAAACGCCATTGCCATAGAAGGCACCAGCGTGCCCAAGGCGGTGATAGAGCTAACCAAGGACAAAACCGTCACTGCATTTGTTGACAGCGACCGTGGCGGCGACCTGATCCTGAAGGAACTGCTCCAGGTGGCTGAGATAGACTTCGTTGCCCGGCCTCCTCCGGGCAGAAGCGTGGAGGAGCTATCCAAAAAGGAGATAATCAAGGCACTCAGAAACAAGGTCCCCGTGGAGTTCGCGGCCGCTGAATACCGGGCAAAACCAGCGGTGGCTCAACCGGCTGAAACAGGGAACAGTGAACTGCATGGGCTTGAAAACATGACCAACAAGTTGCGCGGCACCCTCAAAGCCCAACTGCTTAACGAAAAACTTGAGCTGATTGAGGAAATCCAAGTGAGGGAGCTGAAGGAGCGTCTCTCTCAAGCGCAAAATGTGAAGGCGGTAATATTTGATGGTGTAATAACCCAAGAACTCGCCGAACTGGCTGCCGAAAAGGGAGTTCAGTACATCGTCGGGATGAGGTCAAGGGTGGAATCTGTTCCTCCCAACCTGCGGGTGCTGACGCTGGATGACCTCCGCAGATCCAAACATCAACGATAGCTACTCCAGGGGCAGCTCCATTGCAATAGCTGACTCGCCGTCCTCGTAGTAAAAGGGCATTTCTCCTCTTTCCAAAAAGCCCAGTTTTTTATAGAACTGCTGGGCCCCCAAGTTGCTCTTCCTGACCTCAAGCCGGACCAATTTCACTCCTTTTTTTCTGAAAAGATCGATGATGTAGTTCATCAGTAGGGTACCCAGCCGCTGCCGTTGAAAGGCCGGTTCAACCGCGATGGCGAGGACGTGGCCTATGTTGCTCCAACGGATGACCCCGATCAGGTAGCCAGCGACAATTCCGCCGACATCGGCGACGATGAAACCATCAGGGTGCATGATGTGCAGCCGCCTTATCAGGCTGAGCGGATAGGGGTCCTTAAAGCACTTGTACTGGATTGACATGACCGATTTAAGATCCTCAGCCTTGACTTCCCTGATAGTTATCACTTGCTGCGCTACCACAAAATCCCTCACCAAGTTTAAACCACCGGACATAAAATCATTTGCGGAACGGGAAGACACCTGAGTGATGAATTTGAAGATCATCCATAAAGATTTGAAGCACGGAAAAATCAAGCTGGCGCTGGAAACTTTGGACGACCTCTGGCACCTGCAACATCTGATCCGCCAAGGAGACATCGTCACGGCTACCACTTTTCGAAGGGAACAGGAAACGGGTGACAAAATCCGACCTGAGAGGATGGAAAAAATACCGGTCACGCTCTCGATTCAGGTGGAAAACGTTGAATTCCATAAACACAGCAACCGCTTGCGCGTCCTAGGAAAAATAGTAGAAGGTCCGGACACAGGAAAACATCATTCCTTCAGCTTCGAACTGGGCTCAGTCCTGACCATCACCAAAGAATGGAACCCCGAGGATCTTCGAAGGGTCCAGGAGGCGGTCAAGGCTGCCCATCGGCCTCGGGTCTTGCTCGTCGCTATCGATGACTCTTCGGCTGATCTGGCCGTGGTGAGACAGTACGGCTTGGATGAAATCGGCACCATCACGCGCCCGCGCGCTGGAAAAAGATACTCTGTTGAAAATGAAGCCGACGAGAAAAAATTTTTCCACCGCTTGGCCGAAGCCATTAAAGATGTCACTTCTAGGGAAAACATAAAGACAACCATCGTGGCCGGACCAGGGTTCACCAAGGACAGCTTCGCTTCCTTTTTGCGGGAAAATTTTCCGGAACTGGCCAAAGACATTAGGCTCGGTGACGCAAGCTACGGGGGGGGCGCTGGGCTCTATGAAATAGTGCGGCGGGGATTGGTTGAGTATGTTTCAAAGGAAGACCGGCTTTCACTGGAGACTTCGCTGATGGAACAGTTTATGGGCGAGATTGCCAAAGAAGGGCTGGCAACCTACGGGATAAACGAAGTGGAGCGAGCGGTTGACGCCGGGGCGGTTGAAAGGCTTCTGGTAGCCGACGAATTGCTGAGGTCAAACCAGGAGAACGTCTCAAAAATACTGGAAAGGGCAAGAAAGACAAGGGCCGAGGTCCTCGTGATAAGTACGGAGCACGATGCCGGAAAACAGCTGCTGGCGTTGGGTGGAATCGCCGCATTCCTAAGGTTCAAGTTCGAAAACCAAAATTGCTGAAGAATCAGCGAAGCAAAACAACTGAAAGTTCAATAGAGCTATAACTTCGGCAAAGATATTTAGATTTATGAAAGCAGTTCCCATCTGCGGGACACCGGCGCTCATGCTGAAGCAGGGGGAAGAGAAGACAATCGTGATCTCCGACCTGCACTTGGGCATCGAACATGAACTGGCAGAAAAGGGCATCTCCCTGCCCGGTCAGATACCAGCGCTGAAGGCAAGACTGATCTCGCTCATTGAGTGGAAGGGAGCCTCCCGCCTGATAATCCTGGGCGACGTCAAACACAACGTCCCTGAAACGACCTGGCACGAATGGCGTGAGCTGCCTGGATTATTTGAGAAGCTGGCCCGACTGGTAAAAGTTGACATTGTGAGAGGAAATCATGATGGTGACTTGGAAGGTATGGTGCCGCGTGAGGTCACCATCCACGACCCGCACGGAATTGTCCTGGGAAAAAGGAAAAAGGTGGGGCTGATGCACGGACACACTTGGCCGGCCCCGGAGCTCGTCGACACTGAACTTATCATCGCCGGGCACAACCACCCAGCAATAGAGTTTAGGGATGAACTCGGTGGCAGGTCAATCGAGCCCGTCTGGCTTCGGGCAGAGCTGAACCCAAAGAAACTACCCAAAAAGCTGCTCCCGCCTTCCGGCCGGAGGCTACCTAAGTTAATCGTGGTCCCGGCCTTCAGCGAACTCGTCGGGGGTGCGGTCCTCAACCGTGATCTGCCCAAGGAGTTGATCGGGCCCCTCTTCCGCTCCGGCGCGGTGAAGCTGGACGAGGCCGAGGCCTACCTGCTCGACGGAACTTTCTTGGGAAAAATCAAGACGCTCAGATGAGGGCAAAAGGTAAAATCAACTGAAAAGGCTTTTATAAAATGGCGGAGTTAAACATCGGGGGATAAGACGACAGACGTTATTATAATCGGAGCGGGACCGGCGGGACTTTTCGCCGCCTACGAGCTGTCCAGGAAATCAAAATTATCAGTAACTGTAGTTGACTGGGGAAACGACATCAACAGGAGGTACTGCCCGGCGACCAAGACGGGAAAATGCATCGGTTGTGTGCCCTGCCACATAATGTCCGGACTGGGCGGTGCGGGCGGGATGTCGAGCGGTATCCTAAACCTCAGGTATGACATCGGGGGTGACCTGAGCAAGCTCACCAAAAGCGTGGAAAAAGCCGAAGCACTGGTAAAGGAGGTCGATGAAATTTTTGTGGAAAATGGTGCCCCGAAAGAAATTTACGGGGAGGACTCGGCCGGCGCTGAGGAGCTGGCTAGAAAGGCAGCCGCCGCAGGTATCAGATTTATACCTATTCCCCAGCGGCACATCGGCAGTGAATATCTTCCGGCCGTGATCAACTCAATCAGACAAAAACTTGAAAAGCGCGGGGTCAAGATCCTGCTGAACACAAGGGTCGAGAGCATCGGACAGGGCAAGGTCATCATCAACAGTACTGCTGTGAAAACTGAGTATATCCTAGCCGCACCCGGCAGGGTTGGTGCCGACTGGTTCGCTGCGCAGGCAAAGTCCTTGGGCCTCAAACTAACCCATCTCCCCGTAGACATCGGGGTCAGGGTGGAAGTGCCGGCGGTGGTCTACGAACCGGTGGTCAGGGTGAACCGGGATCCGAAATTCCACATCCAAACAAAAACTTTCGACGACTTCGTCCGTACCTTCTGCACGAACGCTGAAGGGTGGGTGATGGAAGAACGCTACGACGACCACGTCGGGGTAAACGGACAATCACTGCGTAATAAGAAATCCAAAAACACCAATTTCGCCTTCCTAGTTCACGTAGGACTCACCCAGCCGGTCACCGATACCAACGCCTACGGTAGGTCCATCGCCTATCTCGCGACCACAATAGGTGGCGGGCGGCCCTTGCTCCAGCGCATGGGCGATCTCCGCGCGGGAAGACGCTCGACCTGGGAGAGGATCGAAAGAGGGCACGTGGTCCCGACCCTCAAAAGCGTCACGCCCGGAGACATCTCGATGGCCCTGCCCGGTAGAATCGTGACCGACATCATCGAAGGGCTGGAACGTCTGGACAAGGTGGTCCCGGGAGTTGCCTCCGACTCCACGCTGCTTTACGCTCCCGAAGTCAAGCTCTACGCCATGCAGATAAACGTCGACCAGAATATGGAGACAAGCGTCCCCAACCTCTTCGTGGCAGGCGACGGGGCTGGTCTCTCCAGAGGGATTGTCACCGCCGCGGCGACGGGTTTGCTCGCGGCCAGAGGAATCATCAGGAAATCGGGTCAGAACCGCCGCGGCTAGTCTGAGAGCTCTTCAACGGCATATATCCGGACATGCCGCGCCTTATCATTTTCATAAATTTCTGAAATTGCGCTGAACCTATTCCCCCGGCGGAGGAGCTCTCTGGGCCCGTTGTAATCGGCTGAAAGCAGGATTGCGTTAAAGCTGTCGTCAACGCGCAAGATGGCTTCACCCAGCTGCACCCTCAGAACCTCAAAAACATGGCGCCTGGCTCCCGGAATCTCTGCCTCGACGCCGGCGGGGAACAACCTTCCTTCCTTTTTCATCAGCTGGCCCTCTGCCCGGAGCCTTTCCACGGCCGATCTGATTGCGACGGGGTTTCTTCCCTCCTCCTCAAGCTCGGTGCAGAGCTCCTCGAAGGGCAACCCGTTTTTGCCAGCAGTTAGGACTGAATTCAAAACCCGTCTGGCAGTTTCCCTGAGCTCCCGGTTGAACTTCGCCCGCCTCTCCTTTTCTACTGACTCCAGCTCGGCTTCAAAAGTAGTCGCGGCTGTTTCCGGGGAGGACGGTGGTAGCTCCGCTCTGGCTATCCAGTCGGCGGGAATCGGTTTTTTCTCCGGAGCCGGTCCCAAGCGGATAATGGGGTGGAGTTCCGAGTTCAGCTCCTTTACCATCTTTTTCATTCTCTCTGCCATCCTCCTGCTGGCCACCAAGTAGTTGACATCCAGCGTGCCCTCCGTAGCGAGAATGACGACCCGGCCAAAGCTCCTCCGGCCGGTTCTTCCCTTCCTTTGGATGTACCTGATCTCGCTGGGCACCGGCTCGTAGAAAACCACCAGATCAACGCTGGGTATGTCCAGGCCCTCCTCACCGATGCTGGTGGCCACTAAGACCTTGATATCACCCGATCTGAACCTATCCAAGAGCAAAGATTGCTGGTCTTGGGTCAAGCCTAAATCCTGACCGCGGTCGGCCTGTCCCACGAACCTCACCACCGTCACCCCTAGCTTGGACAGCCTCGCCGCCAAGTAAGCCGAGGTGTCGCGGTATTGGGTGAAAACAATTATTCGGGAAGATGGGTTGGAGGACAGCTGTTCCAGCACCAGCTTCTCCAGAGCCTCCACCTTAGGATGATCTTCAAGATCACTGGATTCGAGAACCCGGTAAACTCCATTAAAAACCAGCTCGGAGACTATCGCCCTGTGCCCCGCCTTACCGCTGCTTTTTATCCTCTCTAAAAAAAGTTTCAAGGTCTGCGGCCCCTGGCTTTCCAATAGCTCCAGCGCGTGGTAAAGCGTCAGGGCCGAGGACTGTAAAACCAAGGCGGCAAAAAGCGGCCCTCGTTCCTCTGGGGACGGAGTCTGCTCCAGCCTGACCCTGAGGGCT
The DNA here is from genome assembly GCF_049969415.1 of Hadarchaeum sp. (SeqCode). Taxonomy (NCBI): domain Archaea; kingdom Methanobacteriati; phylum Hadarchaeota (SeqCode); class Hadarchaeia (SeqCode); order Hadarchaeales (SeqCode); family Hadarchaeaceae (SeqCode); genus Hadarchaeum (SeqCode); species Hadarchaeum sp. (SeqCode). The sequence continues at coordinate 23,146 of NZ_JBMFOX010000012.1, read as the reverse complement.
TCCCCGGCCTCCAGCAGGTCCGATCGAAAGATGTATTTTGGATTTTTTCTTATTACCCCCATAGCGGACAATCTCTGCAGTCTATCGTCCAGCATGCGCCTGATGGTTCTCTCGACCGCCCGGTGGGACTCAGGCAGACGAACCAGCTTCCACTCCACGGCGACCGGGTTGACATAGGGACTGACGTCCTCATCCTCCTCAGTTCTGGCCTCGATATGCTCGATGTAGAGAGCCTTGGATATCTCCTCAATCTTCTCCCGGTCGGCCCCAGGGCTGGCGGTAAGCCCCAAAATCATGGGGTAGGGGGCCTCGCTTATGTAGGCCTGAGCCACCCGCGTGTACGCATAATTCTTTCTGGCCCGGTGACATTCATCAAAGATCAGAAGGCTGAAGTCTTTGAGGCTCATTCCGAGGCTGTGATCGTTGTTCACCACCTGCGGCGTGGCAAAGTAGATTCTCGACTTACCCTGCCAGGCCTGCAACCTGTACTCCGGATCGTATTTGCCCGTAAGTACCTGAACATCATCCGGTCGGAGCTTCAGCAGTCTCAGGAAGGTGTCGCGGTGCTGCAGAACCAGCGGCCGGGTCGGAGCCATCACCAAAACTTTCAGATCACGGTAGTTATAGAGAAAATGGGCTGCCACCAAAGCGGCGATGACCGTCTTTCCCAATGCAGTGGGGAGGACCACGAGGGTGTTCCTCTTTATCGCTTCTTCTGCAATCCTAAGTTGATAGGCCCGCGCCTCTAGGGCCTCGGCCCGGACCAAGGGATTAACGACCGACATTGAAAGATCAGATCTCTATGATCTCTTCAGCGGGCTTAGGTTTAGGTCTCTCCGGACCCTTCGGGTTGACCTCGTCCATCCCTCTGAGGAGATCAGCAAGTTTATCGTCGGCAAACAACTCCCTGATCTTGATAAACTCATCGGAATTTCGAATGATAAAGCCTCTCCTTCGGGACGGTTTACCTGAAGAATCGACGGGATTTATTTCCGCTACCAGCCTGGTCGGTGATTTTCCATAGGGCGGAAGCTTGACGATGAAAACTCCCGGGAGCGATGTCGGTTTTCTCTCCCAGTCGCTGCCCTTCTCGAGAAACGTTCGCAGGGATTCGGTGAGTCTGTCCCCTCTCAAATTCACCACCTTTTAAAGTTCTGCCCATCTACTCTAAATAAGTATCTTGACAGCTCCATCCCATACCCGCTGAAAATTCGATTATTCAATGATCTCTAGCCTGGAAAGAATTTTAATCTGCTCGGGCGTGATCTCGATCGGGTGCGGCCGCTCCGGTATCTCAACTTTCTTGACCTTCCCGAAAACAGCCGTTGAGAAGTAGCGGTAGCCGTGATCGTTAAGCATAGTAACGATGCGTTTCAACTCCGGATGCCTTTTATGCAGTTCCAAGCAGGCTTTAACGTTGGCGCCGCTTGAGATTCCGACAAACAGCCCTTCCTCACGGGCCAGCCTCCGCGTCATCTCAATAGCGGTCTTGGAATCCACCAGAATAACACCGTCCAGTATGGAGATATCCATAATTGATGGGATGAAACCATCGCCGATGCCTTCAATCTGATGCGTTCCCCAGCGCTGCTTTGACAAGACCGGACATTCGGACGGCTCGACCAGATATATCTTGATCTTTGGGTTCTTCTCCTTCAGATATCTTCCCACCCCTGTGATGGTACCCCCTGTCCCCGCGGTAGCGACAAAGGCGTCCAGTCTGCCATGCAGCTGCTCCCAGATCTCGGGAGCGGTGGTCTCATAATGGGCCTGAACATTCTCCGGGTTGTTGAACTGGTTCACGAAAAAGTACTTTTTAGGATTCCTTTTAATGAGTTCCTTCACCTTGTTTAGGGCCAAGTCAACGTCAGATTCGGCACCGGGCACCTCCACGATCTCGGCCCCAAAGATCCTCATGGTCTTCTTCCTTTCCTCACTCATGCCTGCAGGCATCACAATGACCACGGGAAAACCAAACAGGGCACCCATCATGGAAGTGGCGATGCCGGTGTTCCCGGTCGTACTCTCTATGATAGTCATGCCCCTCTTGAGCTGACCCTTTTCAATCGCGCTGCTCAGAATTTTAAACAGTATCCTGTCCTTAAGGCTGCCTGAGGGGTTCATAAACTCGGCTTTTCCGAAAAGCTCTAGATCCGGTACCTTGAAGGCTTTTGCGATCTTTTTCATTTTGATTATCGGCGTGTTGCCTATAGCCCCGGTGAGGTCCTCGGCCACCTTCAGCCTGCTGCTCGATTTCAAAAAATCCCCTCAGGATAATACTTCAAACAATTATTTAAAACGGTGGGTTAGTAATTCCGGGGAGAGGTTGCCTGCACTTTCGGTTCTGCTGGTCTTGCTTTTGGCCTCAAGCGAAATCCGGATGACACTCTTGGAATCATTTCTGTGGAACATGATCAAAGGGATCATCTACGTCATCATTGCAGTGATCCTGTGGCTGCTGCTGCGGAGGCTGAACCGCATCAAGCCGCTGAGGCGCAGAAGTTCCAGGAGATAGTGGTGGGGTCGCCGAGATTCGAACTCGGGTCTCTGGCTTTTACGCTTATGGTCTAAGCCCCGTTCGGCAGGTCACGCGAGGACCTTAAGCCAGAAGGATAGACCAAGCTACCCCACGACCCCGAAACCAAACTTAGTATTTTACGATAAAAAGCTTGAAACTAATTCTTCCTTCCTCGGATCAACTTCTCAATCTCTTTTTCCAGCCACTCCGCGGGCACTTCCTGAATGCCTATCTTGAGGCTCTGGCCGCGCTGCCCCACCCCCGACGGCTTAATATCCACCAAGCCCAACGCCCCCAGCCTCTGGAGATACTCCCAGAACTGCGTGTGTTTCCGAGCCTCCTCATGGAACTCCTCACAGACCACCCGGTACGTTCTCTCAACGTCCCCGGTGAAGGCATAGGCTCGCTGGGACAAGACCAGCTTGCGGGCCACGGCGAGCAGGACCAGTTTTTCGTGCAACTGAAGATCCTGCAAAGTCTCCCGCTTAATCTCTGGATAGACCTCCGCCTTCGCCTTCCGCGCGTGCTCCGGGGTAACCGCTCTTACATTCTCGGCATCGGCGGCCATCCCGGCACGCCAGAGCAGCTCCAACGCAAAGCGGGCATCACCCCATCTGGAGGCGATATCGGCAATTAGGTCAATCGTGTCCTCCTCGACAACGCCCGGCTTGAAAGCTTCATTTACTCTGCTCGCCAAGATGTCCCTCAGCTGCGAGGCGCTGTACCGGTCCAGCGAGATGACGTTGTGCATGAAGGTGCTCTGCGTGGCTGCATCCAGAGACCTCAGAAAGCTCTTATCGCGGGCGATCGCGATGATGCTTATGCGATTGGGACCGCCGGATTCCTCGGCCGTCCTCGTCAGGGAATAAATGAGGTTTGGACCGTTCTGCTGCACAAAGAAATCAATTTCATCGAGCGCAACCGTCAGATAGGCATCGCGGGTGTTGAGATAAGTAACGACATCATTGAGAAGCTTCTCCGGGCCAAGACCGTGGTAGGGCCACCGCGGGTTGAAGTGCTGTAGAATCTTGGAGATCACCGAGTAGATGGTTCTGTCCTTGCGGCAGTTGATGTGCAAATAGCTCAGGCTCATCCTCCGAGCGCTCGCCGCCTTCTCGAGCTCGGCACCAAATCTTCTCGTCAGGGCCGTCTTGCCGACCCCAACGCTCCCGGTAACCAGAACCCGCTGACTCGCCCGGTTCTCGAGCACCGGCTTGAAAAACCTGGTCAGCTGTCGAAACTCCTCATCTCGATGAACCAACACCTGTGGTACGTATTCCGGCATCAGCTTGCTGGCGTCTCGAAAAACCGTGTCCCTGCCCATCTCCTCTTCAAAGATGTCGCCGTACATCGGCACCCCAGTCAATCTTTTAGCCGGCAAATAATTAATCCTATGTAACCAATGGTACCGGCCTTCCTGGAACTAAACCACGCCAGATTCTACTTCTCCCTTTCGGCTCCTTTAAAGGCGATTTTGACCAGCACGGGGGTGACTAAAGAAGTCAGCAGGACCACCATCACCGTCATCGAAAGCAGTGACTGGCCCACAACACCCGCCTTCACACCGATGGAAGCCATGATCAAAGCGACCTCCGCTCTCGGCATCATCCCCACACCGACCCTCAGGGAATCTTTAACCCCGAAACCGCTCAGAAGCGCCCCCAGCCCACAGCCGGCTATTTTGCTAAACATGGCAATGGCTAAGAAAACAACTGCAAGAACGCTAACCGCCCCGAGAGCTTGGAGGTCGGTTTCAACGCCCATATTAACGAAGAACAACGGGATGAGCAGCCCGTAGCCAACCGTGGCGACCTTTCCTCTGATGGAGTCAGCAAACTGGGACCGGCTGGTAATTAGCCCTACCAAAAAAGCGCCGGTGATGGCCGCAATTCTCACCTTCTCAGCCATCGCGGAAATCACGAAAACTATCGCCAACGCGACCGAGAGGACGATCTCATCAGCGGCAAATCTGCTGGCGTAGGAGAGGACTCGCGGCACAATTCTGAACCCTAACAAGATAACTGCTAGGAAAAAAACTACCATTAAAGCAATAACCTCGGCCATCCCCATAAATGATATGCCGCCAAAAGCCATCCCGGAAAGAACGCTCAGGATTATTATGCCCAAAACGTCATCGATCACGGCGGCGGCGAGGATCGTCAATCCGACTTTGGTGTGAAGCACATGTAACTCCATTAACGTCCTCACGGTTATGCCAACGCTGGTGGCAACCAAGACCCCGCCGGCAAAACCGGCCTCCAGTGTGGTCCAACCGAAAAATGAGGCTGCCCCGAAACCTAGCAAGAACGCCACCACAACCCCGCTGGCTGCAACTACGGTCGAAGGTCTACCGGCCCTACGAAATTCTTCGACTTCGATTGAAAGTCCGGCGATAAACATCAGCATTATGATACCAATTTCCCCCAACAGGCTCATGAATTGCCCTGCTGGAGTGCCGGGAACAACGCATAGCGAAAAACCTAAAATGCTCTGTGAAATCGCGCCAGCTACTGACGGGCCAATCAAGATGCCGGCGATAAGTTCACCAAAAACCTCGGGCTGGCCCAGTTTTAAAGACAACGCGCCACCGACCCTAGCTGCAATCAGAAAAACCGCCAAATAAAGCAATATCGCTGAAACTTCGAATTCCATGAAACCACCTATCTGATGATTCGATAGAGCTCTATTATGTCCCTCAACGACAAAAGTCCAACCAACCTTTCGCCCTCGACAACGGGCAGGCGCCGTAGCTTGTGGGCTGCCATCAAACCCATGGCCTCGCGAAGACTCATCCCCGGAGTGGCCGTGATGGGACGCCTAGTCATGATATCACCCACAGTCTTGGCCGAGTACTTAAGAACCTCCCTTATTTTCGTGCTTCCTACGGTCTCCGAGGGAAGTTGAGGATATAGCACTTGGAAGAGGTCGCTCTCAGTAACTATGCCCAACAACCTGAAATCCTTATCAACAACAGGGAAACACTCCTGTATCTGCCCAACCATCCTTTCTATAAGGCCCTCGATCGAGGTATCCTCATGGACCACCTGCGGCCTTTTGTTCATGACTTCGCCGACCTTTATCTCCATTAACTTGCGAGGGCTGGTTGGTCCCGCGGGTCTCTTCGCGTTGGGCATTATCTCACTTCCAAAACAAACCACGTAGTACATATCTAATTTGCCACCGACTTATAAACCTGATTTTATTGCCCTGACAAGGAAAACTCGTTCAAATCACCTTCACCATCTTTGACTGTCTGTAACCCGTAATGACCTTGATATAACCCCGAAACTCCGCGTCAAGCTCAGGATCTCCGGTATCAACTCTCAACGTGGGTGTGATCGACAGCTTTTGAGGGGTTGCAAGCACCCAGAGGTTGTTTTTACCTACACGCCTCAAAAGCCGCGGTGAGAGCTGCAGGTTCCCCCGACCTAAGATAAATCCCTGCCGCCCTATGGGGCTGACGAGGATCTTCGCCGGTTTGGACTTGATGGCATCCAAAATCATTGCCTCATTAACATCCCTAGCCAAAAGCCGGTAATCCTCGATCAGGTCGACCCCCAACAGCGTCGAATCGTAAATTCCCAGTTCCTCCGCAACTGCCCGCGTGGTGGTGCCAGGGCCAAGGATATAAATGCACCCCCTCTCCATCATCTCAACGACCCAGCGAGCAATCGCCTTCTGATCGACCAGCTCATGGCCCGTGCTTCCCTCCTTGGTCGCCTGAACCATCGAGGGCTCATAGGGCACCAGAGCATAACCCACCAGCCTTGCTGTCAAACGACCCTCGCGAAAGGCCTCCTCATCGATGTCCATCACTTCTGCCTCGCGCAACGGCAATCCATCCTGCAGGAACCTCGCGGCAACCTGTGCGGCGGCTTCAGGAGTGTTAGCAAAGACGGCCGAATGCATTTTCACGCCCGTGGGCACTCCCAAAATTGGCACCTTTGAATCAACCGCTAAAAGAACGTCTGAAGCCGTGCCATCGCCACCAGCGAAGACCAAAAGATCAACTTTTTCCGCCAACATCTCTTGGGCGGCCCGCTTGGTGTCCTCCGAGGTCGTGCTGCCGGAAGCTATCCTCCCGATAACCCTCGCCCCGAATCCCGCCTCTCTGGCCTCGTTCTCACCCATCTCGGCGGGATAGGTCAGCAGCAGCACATCGGGCAAAAGCTCCTTCAAGGCGCGCAAAAACCTCACCGCTCGAGCAGGCGCCACCGGCTCAGCTCCCAGCGCCCTGGCCCGGGCCAGAATTTCCGGCCCATCCGTGCCCTTCAAGCCGACTCGACCACCCATCCCTGCGATGGGGTTCACCACAAGGCCCAGCTTTTTCAGGTTTTCCGCCCCCGCCACCTTAATTAAAGAACCTCTCTCAAGCTTTAAACAAAACCCTGGAAACATCCTGAGGTGAACGACAAAACCTGTCCCATCCGCAACCCTCATAACTTCAACTTTCCTTATTTCTCTGAGGGAACTAAAAATGAGGCTAGAAGAAATCATTGAAAAAATGAGTTTTCACGAGAGAAAAGTAATGCGGGAGCTGGCACAGCTAGGCGATGGGTCAACTATCGAAAAAATGGTCCAAGCAACGGGACTCGATCAAGCCACCATCATGCGGGCCGCTCTCACCCTCTCCGAGTCTGGCCTTGTGATGATCGATGGGAAAAAGATGTCTCAAGTCTCGCTCACCCCAGAAGGTCAAGAGTATGCACGCAATGGTCTTCCCGAAAGGAGGATGTTGCAGACACTTTCCCAATCCGGTCAAATAACTGTGGACGAAGCGGCAAGCCGTGCCGGATTAGAAGGAAAGCTGAAGAAAATCGCAATTACGTGGCTCAAGCGCCGGAGTTGGGTCAGCTTCATCAAAAAAGACGAAAAAACCGTTTTGAAAATTACTGAAATCGGAGAAAAAGCACTGTCTCAAAAATCCGCTGACGAAAAATTGCTGGAATCGCTCGCTTCTAAGGAGCATCATCTCGAGGAACTTTCTGCAGAAGACAGAGAAATGCTGCGCTTGCTGAGGGAAAGAAAACTGGTGGAAATTAAGGAAGAATCTAGACGAGAGCTGAAACTTTCTGATCTGGGCAGGCGGGCCGTAGAGATGGGCATCGAGCTGATTGAGGAGGTAAGTGAACTCACTCGAGAGATGCTGTTGAGCGGCAGGTGGCGGGAAGTCAGGTTAAAAAAGTACGATGTGGTCGCACCGGGAGTGCCCATCTATCCCGGAAAGGCACACCCGCTGCAACAGCTTATCGAGGAAATCCGGGAAATCCTCCTGGAGATGGGATTCGCGGAAATAAAGAGCAGAATAGTGGAATCAGAATTCTGGAACTTCGATGCCCTATTCCAAGCCCAGAATCATCCTGCCCGGGAAATTCACGACAGCTTTTCGTTGGCCAAACCGAGACAGGCTAGCACCCTTCCCTCCGACCTGCTCAGCCGCGTGGCCAGAGCGCATGAGCGAGGCGTGGCTGGTTCCACCGGCTGGGGATACAAGTTCAACCCAGAGGTGAGTCGCCGCCTCGTCCTCTGTTCCCAGACCACCGCCGCCACCGTCAGATACCTCTCGTCCCATCCTGACCCACCGATAAAGGTCTTCTGCATAGATCGGGTCTACCGGCACGAGAAGATCGACTACAAACACCTGGCCGAGTTCTATCAGGCCGAGGGGATTGTCATGGACGAAGGTCTCACGCTTCGGGACATGCTCGGCTATCTGAAGCAGATCATGGTCAAGCTCGGTCTGCCTCAAATAAGGTTCCGACCCGGTTACTTCCCCTACACCGAGCCGTCGGTGGAGGCCGACGTCTATTTCCCGGAAAAAAGGGAGTGGCTCGAGGTGTTGGGCGCGGGAATGTTCAGACCGGAGCTGCTTCGCCCACTCGGCATCCGCTATCCCGTCCTAGCCTGGGGAATCGGGTTCTCAAGGCTGAGCATGCTGAGGCTTGGGATTGACGACATCCGCGACCTGTACAACAACGACATCAGCTGGCTTCAAACGAGGGAGATGATCTAGTGCCTTCCATTAGCGTCCGCTACCAAGACCTCTGCAGCCTGCTCGGCAAGACCATCGAGATCGAGAGGCTCTGCGAACGGCTGAGTATGCTGGGGATTGAGGCCGAGGCAAAAGGTGAAGAGATAAAACTAGAAATTGCTCACAACCGTCCCGATCTGCTCAGCTGTGAAGGCGTCGCTCGGGCGCTACAAGGATTTCTCAGGATTAAGACCGGATTGCCGAAGTACAAGATCAGAACTTCAAAGATCACCGTTGAGGTCGAACCCAGTGTTGAAGCGGTCCGCCCATTCATCGTCGCCGGCGTCGTTAAAAAGGTCAAGATGACCGACGACATCGTCGCCTCCATGATGCAGGTCCAGGAAAAACTGCATGCCTCGCTGGGCAGGAAGCGCGACAAAGCCTCTATCGGCATCTACGACCTCAAAACCATCGCGCCCAAGGTGATTTACACCACCACGGCACCCGAAGGCATCCGCTTTTTGCCGCTGGACTTCAACCGCGAGCTCACCCCGGCGGAGATCCTGCGCGAGCACCCAAAAGGCATTGAGTACGGGTGGTTGCTCCAAGGTCTGCCCCGATTTCCGCTACTGATTGATGAAAAGGGAACGGTGCTGTCCCTGCCCCCCATCATCAACAGCGAGGACACCCGAGTGACCGAAAAAACCGATTCCCTCTTCATCGACGTTACCGGCCACGACGAACGCACCGTCAACCAGGTGCTTAACATAATCATGACGGGGTTGGGGGAAAGGGGATTTGGGTTGGAAACCGTTGCGATAAAATATCCCAAACGATGGGCTACAACCCCGGATCTAAGGCCGCGCAAATTGAACCTCGGCGTCCGCAACACGAATAAGACCATCGGCATCGAGATCAGCCCGAAGCAGATCGCCAAGCTGGCGATGGCAATGCGCTACGGGGTGGAGCGGGTCGGCAAAGATTCACTGAAATTGCTGGTGCCTCCGTACCGCTGCGACATCATGCATGAAATAGACATCATTGAGGATATCGCAATCGGTTATGGATACGATAATCTGAAGCCCACCCTCCCCAAGGTGTTGACCATCGGGGAACGGGCACCTATTGAAAAAATCAGCGGAAAGGCAAGACGGGTTCTCACCGGATTGAACTTTATGGAAGTGATGACCTATACCCTGACCAACCCCAAGACCAACTTCGACCTCATGAGGCGGAAAGGGGAAGCGGTGGAGATTGCCAACCCGATTTCCGAGGAGTACACGATACTCAGGGATTCCTTAATACCCTCCTTGCTTTCGGTGATGAGGGAGAACCGCCGCAATCCGCTGCCGCAAAAAATTTTTGAAATCGGGGACGTGGTGCTGCTGGATGAAGAATCGGAAACTGGGGCTAGAAACGTGAGGAGGGCGGCCGCGGCGGTGACCGGAGAAGGGCTCGGGTTCACCTATATGAAAGCCGCCGCCGAATCGTTACTCCGGGAACTTGGCAAACAGTGGGAGGTAAGACCCTCCTCCCACCCCAGCTTCATCGAGGGGCGGGTCGCCGAATTTAGATTAAGGGACAAAAAAATCGGCGCGGTCGGAGAGATCCACCCTGAGGTCATCGTCAACTTCGAGCTGGAAAATCCGGTAGCTGTCTTTGAGATTGATCTGGAGTAAACTTACCTTACCTTCAGGGCATATTTCCCCGGCTTGGTGATATTGAGCCGCTTAGCTATCTCCGAATCTTCCACGTCCAAAACTATCACGTAACCGGTCCAATCCTCGGAAAGTGAGGCACCGCCGCAGTTCGGGCAGATGCTGGACTCGGTGAGATAATTACAGTTACGGCAGGCGAGCAGCTTCAAGACTTCGCCTCCTTTCTGGCCTCCTCAATCCACTCCAGCTTGCCCAGCCCCGGCTGACGCATGGTAAGGCCCACTTTTCCGGCCTTGGTTCCTCGCTTGAGACTGACGGTGACGATGCGTGCCCGGACCTTGTCCCCCTCCTTCACCGAACGCTTGGACTCCTTGCCGTAGAGAACTCCCTTCTTCTTGTCATAACCGACGAAGTCGTTCATCACCTGGGAAACGTGGACCAGACCATCGATGGGGCCTAGCCGGATAAACGCGCCGAACTCAACTATCTCTACTATCTCACCAAAGACCACCTCATTTATCTCCGGCTTGTACACCAAGGCCTCAAAGGTAACGTTATGATAGCTCGCGCCATCACCCATGATCAACTTGCCTACGGAGATGTCCAGCACCTTGGTCACCACCAAGACCATCCCCACGTCCTTGTCCGTGATCCCGCCGTAGTTCTTCTTCAGGAGGTCCAAGACGACGTCCTCCAGCTTCTCGGAGAACCTGTCCGGCGGCACACGGACTGTGTCTTCAATCGTCAGCAGTTTATACATCATTCCACCAAACTTACCGTTTTGACGCCAGAGTAAAAGCACTAGGCCTGACCCCGGCACCTCTATTTCTTAACATCTTTTTCCTTATAAACTCTAAACCAATCACGCCCCTGTGGGATGAAAGGTGTCCTTAGCCCTTCCATAAAAACTCTATCAGCGGGCTACAGCAGCAGCAAAGGTACTGAGATCAGGGCCACCATTGACATCAGCTTGATCAGTATGTTCAGCGAGGGTCCTGCGGTGTCCTTGAACGGGTCACCGACCGTGTCGCCCACCACAGCGGCCGCGTGAGTTGGGGTGCCCTTTCCGCCAAAGTGGCCCATCTCGATGTACTTCTTGGCGTTGTCCCAAGCCCCGCCGGCATTGGCCATCAGCAGACCAAAGATAAGCCCGGTAACGATGCTGCCGGCAAGGAACCCGCCTAAAGCAGCTTTGCCCAATACCAAACCCACCACGATCGGTATCACCAAGGCTAGCGCGCCGGATAACATCAACTCCTTCAGCGCCCCTTTGGTAGCAATGTCCACACATCTGGCGTAATCCGGCTTGGCCTTGCCCTCCATCAATCCCGGTATTTCCCGGAACTGCCTCCGGACCTCCTCCACCATCTTAAAGGCGTTCCTGCCGACGGCCAAGATCACCAGCGCGGAAAACAGCGCCACAACACCGGCACCGATGAAGACACCCGCCATCACACTTGGGCTCAACAGATCCAAGCTCGAAACCTTGGCCACCTCCTGATAAGTCGCGAAGAGCGCCACCGCGGTCAGGGCGGCTGAACCTATAGCGAAGCCCTTGCATATCGCCTTGGTGGTGTTGCCCACAGAATCAAGGGAGTCGGTGATCTTTCTGACCTCCTCCGGCATGTCGGACTGCTCCACAATTCCGCCGGCGTTATCGGCGACCGGGCCGTAGGCGTCCGAGGCCACCACGATGCCGGTGACCGCAAGCATGCCCACCCCGGCTAGGCAGATCCCGTAGAAGCCTGCGGCAAGATAGGCAATCACCACCGCCACCGCTATTGAAATGATGGGTAAAAAGGTGCTGATCAGGCCGAAGGAAAACCCGGTCAAAATTCCAATCGCCGTCCCCGACTGGTCCGATTCAGCTATCCGCTGGGCGGGCCGGCGAAGGTTGTTGGTGAAGTAATCGGAGGTTAGACCGATCACAAGTCCGGAGACCAGCCCCACCAAAACAGCAATGAACAGGTTCCAGCCAAGGCTCCAGCCGAAAATATTCGACGATATCAGAATGGCAAAGATGGCGGTGACGATGACCGAAACTATGGTCGCGGTGTTGAGGGCATAGCTCGGGTTTTTGCCCTCACGAACGCGGACGAAGGGAACGCTGATGATCGAGGCGACTATTCCCAGCGCCGAGATCAACAACGGCAGCAGAACACCGTTGGAACCATAGGCGACAAAGCCAACCACCATCGCCGCCACGGTGCTGGCAACATAAGACTCAAAAAGGTCAGCACCCATCCCGGCGACATCGCCGACATTGTCGCCCACGTTGTCCGCAATAACGGCCGGATTGCGGGGATCGTCCTCAGGTATTCCCTTTTCGACCTTACCCACCAGATCGGCGCCTACATCGGCCGTCTTGGTGAAGATGCCGCCACCAACACGGGCAAAGAGTGCCACGGTGCTGGCCCCGAAGCTGTAAGGTATAATCAAGGTTGGATTTCCCAGCCAAGAAAAACACAAGTAGATGCCCAAAAGGCCTATTCCAACCACCGACATTCCCATCACCAGCCCGCCGCGGAAGGCCACCTTCAACGCCTTGCTTATGCCGGAGAGCGCGGCCGTGGCCGTCCGGGAATTGGCCCTAACCGCGATCGACATACCGATGAAACCGGCAGCGGTCGATGACAGGGCCCCGCCCACGTAAATCAGGGAGGCCTGCCATCCCCAGCCGGGAGCGACGGAGAGAAGTGCGGCAATTATGATGATCACGACCCAGATGGTGGTATACTGTCTCCTCAAAAAGGCCGAAGCACCCTCCTGTATGGCGCCGGCAATCTCCCTGACCCGCTGAGAACCTTGATCCTCTTTAAGTACCGTCCTTGCCGCTATCGCTGCCACCAAAAGTGCTGCAACCGCTGTCAGCAGGGGGAGGATCTCCAACGACAAAGTTTCACCTTAACTGGCCGTTTAAAGCAAGGTGTGACTTACCCCTTAAATAGATTACGCCAATCCTCGAAGCACGAAGCCTTTTTCGCAGGTTAAAATCAGAGGTCCCGACCAAGCACTTCCTCTCGACCGCGAGCTTAACTATCGACTCATCCGCCTCCCCTTCAACATTTACCACGGAGCCCCGTTTGACCAAGCTGAGGCCCAACTTTGCCGCCGTCCTCTCCTTGGGTTTGCCCTGCTCGGAAATCCTCTCCAGCTCCTTAACTACCGGGCTAGGTACCAAGAGCTCATAGGAGCCATCCAGAAGTCTGTCCAGCTCGCCAAAGAGATCGACCCTAAACATCCCGGGAATCATGAGAAAACTTGTATCGGCAATAACGGGTAAACGCCGACCCTCACTTGATGATGCCATACCCGACCAGCCGCCACCTGCTGGCAATCCTGCGACTTAGCGCTACCCGTGCCCCCCTCTCGGCGCAGACGGGCAATTTCAGCCTGACCGTGGCCTTATCTCCCCGGGCGCTGGCGACGGTGCCCACAGTCATCGTTGTGCCTACGTTCAACATAAGGACCTCGCCGGTAACTAGCGGCTTTATCTCCAGCTCCTCCTCCATACCCACGACGCGCTTCATAAGAGCGACCTCCAGCTCCAGCGAGTCGAGGACCTCTGGGAGCGTTCCCGGCAGTCCCAGGACCGAGCCCACCAGTGAATCGCCCTTTGTTAAGGAGGGGTCAAGCAGAGTGCCCACGCCGATCAAACCGCCCGGCTTGGCCTCCTCTAGGGAGCTATCCATGGCATGCAGGCTGACCACCTTGGAGCTCAGGGGCTGCCAAACCGTCCTGCCTTCTCGGCTCGTCTTTATGCCGGGATGGAGCTCTATCTCATCTCCGACCCTAAGCCTTCCCTGCTGAAGGGATCCTCCCACGACACCGCCGCGGAGATTCTCCGGCCTTGTCCCGGGTCGGTTAACGTCAAAGGACCTAGCTACTTGCATGCGTGGTGGCTTGGTCGCGTCCCGCTTTGGCGTCGGGATTACCCTTTCAATCGCCTCTATCAGCTTGTCGATGTTGGCCCGGTGGATGGCGGAGATTGGGATTATCGGTGCATCCTTGGCCGAAGTGCCCGCTAGAAACTCCTTTATCTGTTTGTAGTTCTCAATGGCCTTTTCGCGGGAAACTAGCTCGACCTTGTTCTGAGCAACCACGATGTTTTTTACACCGATTATGTCCAAGGCCATCAAATGCTCCTTAGTCTGAGGCTGCGGGCAGGGCTCGTTCGCCGCAACCACCAGTATCGCGCCGTCCATGATCGCGGCACCGGAGATCATGGTCGCCATCAACATCTCGTGCCCGGGCGCGTCAACAAAGGAAACCCGGCGCTGGAATTCGGTGGGGCCCCCGCAGTAAGGACATTTCTCCTTGGTCGTGTACCGGCTGCATTGCTTGCATTTATAAAAGGAGGTGTCAGCGTATCCCAGCCGAATTGATATGCCGCGGCGAATTTCCTCGCTGTGAACATCCGTCCAGATACCTGAAAGCGCTTCCGTCAGCGTCGTCTTGCCGTGATCCACGTGGCCCACGAGACCGATGTTGACTTCTGCTTGGGGCATCTTCCACCTTGTCCCACTTCGACTACAACATTAAAAAGCGCAGCGATTTGGAAGCTGGAGTTAACTTCAGGTCTGCTTGGCCTCCTTAGGTTGAACTATCTCCTCAATGGGCTTCTCGCCCCACTTTATTACCACCGCGTTCAGCTGCACGATGTCGTCGGAGACCCTGCAGCCGCGCACCATCTTCCGGCGGCGCTCACCCGGCCTTTTCGGGGAAAAACCCGGTCCTTTAGCCAGAAGGACGCTCACCCGCCCCGGGCCCGCGATGTCGGAACGCATCGGGAAACCATCCCGGTCGGTCCCTCCGGTTATCTGCAGCTCGTAGCCGGGTAGGCCTACAATTCCGCCATCGAACTTATCTCCGATCCTCATCCCGACCAGCCTGCGGGCCTCCGGCTCCCGGGCCTCCAGCTTGTAGCTCTTCCCCGTCTTCGGGTCCGCAACCACCATCTTGAACGGCATCACATCACTCCATACGTTGGATCCATTTTCTGCTTGATGGCTATTATCTCATCAAGCACCGAAAGCTCGTCGCCTGAGAGAAGATCACGCAGATCCCTCTTCAGCGCGAGCACATGGTTTCTTGGTACATCTGTATATAAAACCTCTCCCTCTTGAATGTGGCGCCCGACCATCGGGCCGTCTATCGAAACCGCCAGTTCCTCACCCAGCCTCGCCTCCTGGATCGACCTCTTGTCCTTCTGCAGCTCACGGATAACGCCCACCGGCTTGCCCTCCTTGTTCATCAACGGCGCCTTTGTTCGGACAACCCCTCCCAGCACATCGATTCCGACAATCGCTGGGTCACTGCGCCTGAAGACATAGCCAGGTTTAACGACAATCTTACCTGGCCTGATGAATCCCTGCAGGCGGCTGGCCCTCACTTCCTCGCTCTTCCTCTTCACCCAGCCCTCATACTGCTCCAGTAACCGATAGATCACCTCATCCCTGATGATCTGAACACCCTCGCGCTCGGCCTCCGCCTGAGCATCGGGTAAAATCTTGACGTTGAAGGCCAGCACCACTGCCCGCAGAGGATCACTCTTGCCGACCGTAGCAGCCTCAACGATGTCCCGTCTGGAAACGTCACCAACATCAGCTTTACGAATCGGGATGCCCTTGGCCTTGAGCTGGCCCTCCAAGGCCTCAAGCGAGCCAAGTGCATCCGCCTTCAAAACCACGCCGTTGATGTCAGAGCTTATTCTGACCCGCTCCAGCTCCCGCTGCATCTCCTGCCAGAGTTTTTCCGCCGCAGCTATGTCGTTGATCACTAAAAAAGGCGCCCCTGCCACCGCACCCTCCAGATTCGGCGCTGCGATCTTGACCCCGGCGGCTGCATAGACCCTTTCAACCTGCCTGAACCTGTCCTCCGGGTCACGGATTTCATCGAGGGGCTTAGGTCGCAAAAGACTCCGGACCTTGGAGGTGATTACCTTATCCAGACCGCCCACAGCGAAAAGGTCGCCCTTCGCCACCACGCCGTCGTAGATTATCACATCTATTGTTTTACCCAACCCGACCTCCTCCTTCACCTCGAGCACCGTTCCGCGCCCAGGCCCGGTGACCTCGACCTTCAACTCATTCTCCAAATACCTTTGCGCCAGACCAGCCAAGATGGCTAAAATCTCCGGTATTCCTTCACCTGTCTTGGCACTCGCCGGGACGATGGAAACCTGCCGGCGAAAATCGCTGACTCGGTCGAACCTTTCCGATTCAAATCCCAGCTCGTGCAGTTTACCGACGAGCTCGTAAATCATTTCATCCAGCGCATGCTGCACCTCGGATCGCTGCTTTGCGAAGGATTCCAGAAAACAGGCACGGGGAAAGGCCCGCCAGCCTGGAATTAAGTCTATCTTGTTCGCGACTAGCATGAACGGTGTCCGGTATGTCTTCAGAATCGTCAGGGATTCCAGCGTCTGGGGCATGAACCCTTCGTTGATGTCGACCACAAGGGCGGCGAGATCGGCGAGCGAGCCACCCCTCCGGCGAAGGTTGGTAAAGGCCTCGTGCCCAGGTGTGTCGATGAAGAGAAGGCCAGGTAGGGTGAGCTCAATCTTGAACCTTTCCAAGAGCCGGCCGCAAATGTTCTTAATTGTCTCCACCGGTATCTCGCTGGCCCCGACGTGCTGGGTGATTGCGCCGGCCTCCCGGGCAGCCACTCTAGTCCCCCTGATCGCGTCCAGCAGCGATGTCTTGCCGTGGTCAACGTGGCCCAGCACCGCTATCAAAGGCTGTCTAATCCTCAGTCTCTGCAATTTTGACACCAAGATATCTTACGCGGGCTAGTTTAAAGCACAGGACCCATTTCCGATCCTGCCACGAGAATTGGAACACCTTATAAAAAAAGGAACTGAGCTTTAATTGATGAAGGCCGAAAGAAAACCAAAACTGACCCGGTTGCCAAAATCAGAAACGGACTACGTCTGGGTCTCGCCGGGAACGGAACTGGCCAAAAAGGGTGAATATGTCCCGGGTGAGGGGGTCTGCGTGAGAGGTAACAAGATCTACGCCGACAGCTTCGGCTTCGTCAACATCGACAAAAAAAAGGTGATTCGGGTTGTGCCCCTAGCTGGGGGCTGAAGTTCACAAATGTCCAAAAAGCGTGACCCTTTTCACCTACGGAAATTCGGAAATCAGAAGAATAGCGAAAGTTCACGCCGGGCATTTTCCGGGGAATCCGCCGCATGAATGACGTTTTCAGTAACGCTGGAGCCGAAGTCACCCCGGATTGTCCCCTTCGCGGCTTTGGCAGGGTCAGTGGCTCCTATCAGCTCCCTCATCTTAGCAACGGCGTTTTCCCCTTCCACGGCCATGACCACGACCTCACCTGAAAGCACGTAATTGACCAACCTCTCGAAAAACGGTTTGCCACGGTGTACCGAGTAGAGCCTCTCAGCCAGATCTCGGTCCAGCTTCAGACGGCGTTGGGAAGCGATGTGCAGCCCGGCTCGGCGGATGCGGGCCTCTATCTTCCCAACCAGCCCCTTGCTGACCCCATCGGGCTTGATCATCACAAAGGTTCTCTCTTTCAAGTCTTCCCACCGGATTTCGCTCGCTGGGTCCACTTGAGATGGGCCGGCTTGCGCCCCAAGGAAAAGTTGCGCCGACACTTGCTTGAGCAGAAGAACAATATGGAGCCATCGCGCCTCACAAACATCAGGCCCGAGCCCGGCTCCACCCGGCCGCCGCAAAAGGAACACTTTCTTGCCACCGGCATCTAAGGCACCTTTATCTCCCTAGCCTCGCGCTCGGTCTCCCGGAGCATCAAAATGTCGCCCACCCTGACCGGGCCCTTCACGTTCCGCGTGATAATTCTTCCTTTGTCACGGCCCTCCAGCACCCGGCACCTCACCTGCATTATCTCGCCGGTGACGCCGGTCCGCGCCCGGATCTCTATCACTTCAGCTGGAAAGCCCATATCCGCTTCGGCTGGCATTGAGGTCACTTCTTCTGCTGCTTGATGCTCTCGATTATGTCCTTCACCGCTGCCGCCGCCTGTCCAGGGTCAACTATGGCGATGGCAGACGAACCCACCTCAAGACCCGCGGCCGCTCCCAGCTCCCGCTTGCTCGGAACATACACATAGGGGATGCCCTTCTCCTCGGAAAGGGGGACGAGATGAGCCACGATCTCGGCCGGCTCAACATCCTCGGCAATGACAACTAGCTTCGCCTGCTTGCGCTCCACCGCCTTGGTAACCTCGTTGGTCCCCTTCCTGAGCTTGCCGGAGTCCCGAGCCACCTCGACTGCCTCGTACACCTTGTCCGCTAGCTCCTTCGGGACCTCGAAGCGCACATATATCGGTTTGGCCACTCCAAACACCTCCTTCAGTTTACACCTCATCATTCAACGGTTTTTGGTAATCTCTATTATGCAGGCTGCCGTTAAAAGACTGTTGTATCTCCACTTTTAAATTTGGCGAATCATGTCCTATGCTTCAGTCGGTCACCTATGTGCATAAACGGCGGTCAGTTTCGGCGCTGTGGAGTCGATCCGGACAAAGCCGTATCTCTCCAGCTGCACGATATCGCCGACTTTCAGGGCCGCAACCGAGGGCTCGGCCAGCCCGGTTTCCACCGTGGCGTCGGGTTTTATCACCTCGAGCTCAACGGCACCCGCGGAGACCCACTGGAACTTCAGCACGTCCATAACCTCTAGGCTCTGGAAAGAGGCCTCGAGCACGGGGCCCGGCTTCTCCAGCCTGACGTTCATCAGGTCCTTCAACCTGAAGATGTCACCGACCTTCAAATCCTTCGCGTCCTCGCCGGAGATGTAAAAAACCATGTCACCATTTTCAGTTCCTAGCGGAAGCACCCGCTCCCCCAGCTCGGGCCTGCTGGGGTGCAGGCGCAGGCGGACCTCCTTCAGCTTGGGGGCGCCGCGAACGAGCAATTTCGCCGGCCGCGCCACAAAGAAATAACGCCCGGCGATGGGGTCCAAAACCTTCCGGTTGTAGGCGTAGAGGGTTTCCCAGCTGAGCGAAGAATCCACGGGCGTCAGTCCGATATCAAAGATCATCTGCCTGATGGTGTCGGGCAGAAAGCCGCGCCGGCGCAGGGCGGCGATGGTCGCTAGCCGGACATCGTCAAAGCCGGACAGGCTGCCGCTCCTGATCATCTGCATCGTCTGGGTCTTGCTCAGCTCCACACCGGGCATCGACAGCCGGCCGTACTGAACAGCGGTGGGATATCTCCACCCGAAGTGCCGGTACATGAAACGCTGGCGCTCCTCATTTACCTCGTGCTCCTTGCCCCGGATGATGTGGGTTATTCCCATGAGGTGGTCATCGATCCCGGCCGAGAAGTTGTACAGTGGCCAGACGAAGTACTTGGATCCCACCCGCGGATGCGGCCTTTTGACAATCCGCAGCGCAGGCCAGTCGCGCACCGCGGGGTTAAGATGGCTCAGGTCGGTCTTTATTCTAACAACGGCCGCGCCCTCCTCATAGCCGCCGGCAAGCATTTTCCGCCACCTGGCCAGATTTTCCGAAGCGGGAAGATCCCGGCAGGGGCAGGGCTTTCCGGAATCGCGGAGTTTTCTAAAATTCGCGACATCGCAAGCGCACACGTAGGCCTTCCCATTTTTGATGAGATCCTCGGCATGACTGTAGTAGATATCCACACGATCGGACTGATAGTACTCCTCATCCCAGCTTAGGCCCAGCCACCTCAGATCCCGCTTGATGAACTCATACATCTCCAGCATGGCGTTCTCCGGGTTGGTGTCCTCAAACCTGAGGATGAACCTTCCCTTGTAACGCCGGGCGTACTCGTGGCTGAGAAGCGCTGCCCTGATGTGGCCGATGTGCAAGGGACCGTTGGGATTGGGGGCAAACCGGGTGACAACCGTTCCGTATTCCTGCAGGTCGGGCAGGTCAGGTAGCCCCCGCCGCTCCGCGGCCTTCTTCTCGGGCAGACCCACCTTTTTTATCTGGAACTGCTGCTCTTCGGGTCCCATCCGGTTAACTTCGTCGACGATCTGATCGACGATAATCGACAGTTCCGCGATCCGCGACTTCCACCCGGGCAATTCGGCGAGTATCTTGCCCAGCACCGCCTTCGGGCTGGCCTTTCCGCCGTGCTCGGCCGCATTGGCTAGGGCCCACCTCAGCACCGTCCTTTTGACATCCTCCATCCGTCTCCCCCACCCGTCCCGAAAAACGGGGTCAAAATATCAGAACTCCCGCTCAACCACGAAGTCGGCAATCCCAAGCAGCGCCTCCTTGGCCCTAGAGTCAGGCAAAATCTTCAACTCCATCTTGGCTTCGGCGACCATCTTCCGAGCCCGCTCCGCGACGTAATCAACGGCCCCCACCCGCTTCAGAACCGCTATCGCCTCCCGGATCTCCTCATCGGTCGCGTTGCTCCTGCCAAAGGCCCTCAACAAAACTCTTCGCTCCTCTCCCGGCGCCAGATCGAGCGCTTTTACGATGATCAGCGTCTTCTTGCCCTCCCTTATGTCGCTGCCGATCGGTTTTCCAAACTTTTCCTGCTTGCCCAAAATTCCCAGCACGTCGTCCTGCATCTGAAAAGCAATTCCGATCAGCCGGCCGTACCGGGAAAGCGCCTGAATCTCCGCCGCCGAAGCGTTCCCCAGCAGGGCGCCGGCCTTGGTGGCTGCCTCAGTGAGGGCCCCGGTCTTGCCGCTGATCATCTGCATGTATTCTTCCTCAGTGACATCGTTCCTTTTTTCGAACAACATGTCGAGCGCCTGTCCCTGGCACAGCTCGAAACTTGCCCGGCTCAGGGTGTTGAACAGCTCCACCGTTTTTTCCCGGCTCATCCCCAGCCTGCTGGCGTTCGCCGCCGCCGCTTCAAAGACCTTAGCGAACAGGGCATCACCGGCGATAATCGCTATCGGCTCGCCCCAGAGAACGTGCACGGTCTTAACGTTCCTTCGAAACTCGTCGTGGTCCATGATATCGTCGTGAATCAGGGTGAAGTTGTGGAACAGCTCCAGGGCTGCGGCGGTCTCGATTGCATCCTCCCGCTTACCACCGACCGCCTCGCAGGCGGTCAGGGCCAGACAGGGGCGCAGCCTTTTTCCACCCGCCTCAATCAGGTGCCGCATGGCCTTGGTCAGGACCTCGGGCTGGATCTGCCTTGGAAGCCAGCGATCGATCTCGGGCTCAACCAAAGCCGCGCATTCCTCCAGGTACTTCAGGACATCCACATCAATCACCCAGGACTAGCGAGGTGCCGTTCCGCAGCTGATGCAGCCGATCGTCGCTGTAGCCGAGCTCCCGGCCCAGCTCGACCATCATTCGGAGCTTGTCGGAGGTGCTGTGGCAGGGTACAAGATTGTCGGGCTTGACCAGCCGGATGAACTCGGAGGTATCCGCCCGGCCCGCGTGCCCGGAAACATGCACGTTCCGGTATATATGGGCCCCCTTGGCCATCAGCTTCGTCTCGAGCAGCTCCCGGTTGGACTCGTTTATCGGGTTCGGGATGACGCTGGCGGAAAAGATGACCTCATCGCCGTCGCGGATGTCCAGGGGCAGCTGGCCGTTCGCTATCTTCGACAGGACTGAGGTGGGCTCCCCCTGGTGCCCCGTGCAGATGAGCACGTAATCGGAGCGAGACTTATCTATCTCCCGCAGCAGGTTGTGCACCGCGTTGGGGCGTCCGTGAATGCTCAGTTCTGGGGGGAAGTCCACCAGCCCCAGATCCATCGCCGCGGTGCAGTAATTTCTCAGCGAGCGCCCGACGAGGACCGGGGTGCGGCCGATCTCGAAGGCAAGGTCCACGATTGACTTCAGCCTTACGATGTGCGAGGAGAAGGTCGTGGCGATGACGAGACCGTCGTTGGCACATGCCTCGCTCATCACCTCCTTCAGCATCTGGCGGGCATAGGCCTCGGACTTCGTCGGGCCGGGCTCGTCGAGTCTGACCGCGCCGACCAGAGCGGCGAGGAGCCCGTCGCTGGCCAGACGCCTGAGCCGGGGCAGGTCAGTCTTCTCGCCCAGCAGCGGCTGGTCGTCCAGCTTGAAATCGCTGGCGAAGAGCACCGAATCACCGTTGCGTCTGACCAAGACGAAAACGGTGTGAAGGATGCTGTGGGTGGCGTTGATGAACTCAATATCGATCCCGTGGGTCCTTACCGAGTCGCCGGGGTTGACCGTGATGAGTTCGTTCTTCAACCTAGGGCCGCTCTCTTCGCGCAGGAGCCTTCGGGTCAGCTCAATCGTGAACGGGGTGCCGTAGATGGGGGCATTGTAGGCATAGGCCAGCTTGCCAACGGCGCCGATGTGGTCGAGGTGGCCGTGGGTGAGGACGATCGCCTTGACCTTCCTTCCGTGCAGGATGTTGTCGTCGGGGATGCCGTTGATGCTGATCAGTTCCTCCCGGCTCATCTTGCCTATCTCCGCCTCCTCGAAGGCCATGATGCTGTCGAGCCTTATCCCCATGTCGATGATTATGTAGTTCCCATCAAAGCCCAGCGCCGTCATGTTCTTGCCCACCTCGCCCAGGCCGCCGAGGGGCAGTATCTCGACGCTCATGGACCTCGCCTCCCCAGCTTGTCCGGGTTGAAGCCGCGGGCGGTGAGCCACTCGCGGGTTCTCCCGGTGACGATGAAATTCGACCTGCGCAGGTCGCTCAGCTGCCGGCAGCCGGTGAGGAACATCGCCGCCTTCAACTCCGCGATGAAATCATTGAGAAAATCGATGACGGCCTCCTTGCCCTGCTCCGCGGCACGGAGGGCAGGCAAAGCGATTCCCACGAGGTCAGCGCCCAACGCCAAGGCCTTCGCCGCATCGAGCCCCGAGCGTATGCCCCCGCTCGAGATCACCGGCACCTCGACCGACATGCAGACCTCGGCGGTGGACACGGCGGTGGGGATGCCCCAGTCCCAGAAGATTAGGCCTATTGAGGAGCCCTGGTTCGGCCGCAGCGACTCCACGCCCGCCCAGGAGGTGCCACCGGCGCCGCTGACGTCGATGGCCGAGGCCCCGGCCTCGACCAGCTCCCTCGCCACCTCGGCGCTCACGCCG
>NZ_JBMFOX010000011.1:0-39213 GCF_049969415.1 Hadarchaeum sp. (SeqCode) | reverse complement strand
GATGGAGTCAATTAAATAAATCGGCAAGATTGGCATGCCGCAAAAATCGCTTTTCAAGACTCACTACCATATATCAGAGAAGCCAAAAGCAGTTTTGAGAATTTGAAAACTGTAAAACGGCAGAATTCGCCACAGTAGCCTCTGAAGAATACTCGATAACGAGTACTATAGAAAACGCTCTTTCGCATCTCATAATGGGTTGCGAGTACGCTATAGCTGGAAACTATTCCGATGCCAACACTCAATTTGAAATTGCAGGAAAAATTTTTGAGGATATTACGCGCTATAGATGAGCTGAATGTTGTAGTAAGAAATGACGATCTCCCCACATACGTAAGTGAAATACAGATAGAAATTTCCAAAAGAAAAAGCAATATTGTAGTCCTAAAGAGCGACTAATTCATGACCCTAATTCACTTTTCAGGGTTTTCGGCGGGGACAAACGGGGGAAGGTTCGAGGCAGTATTGGCTAAAAAGAAGCTATCTAAAGGATTTCCTGTTGTTCGCCGTTCTATAAGTGCTCAGATTGGCTGGAAAAGGTGTTATTCTTTTCCAGATGGGTAATTTTTGAGGGGGAAAGTGGGAAAATGATAAAAAAGTTAAATTTTAACCTTTGCCAATTCATCAAAAATTTACGAAATACTATTTTCTATGAGATTTTCATCGCGTCTATGATGGCATCGGCCATCTCCATGGTCCCCACCGCAGTGGGATCGTCCGGCTCCGGCTTCAGATCGTAGGTCACCCGCTCACCTTCCTTTATGACCCGGGCCACCGCCGCCTCCAGCCTCCGCGCCGCCTCCAGCTCCCCCAGATGCCGCAGCATCATCACTCCGGAGAGCACCGCCGCCGTCGGGTTCACCTTGTTCTTCCCGGCATACTTCGGGGCGCTGCCGTGGGTCGGCTCAAACACCGCCGCGCGGTCCCCGATGTTCGCGCCCGGGGCCACGCCGAGGCCCCCCACAAGCCCGGCACATAGGTCCGAGACGATATCGCCGTAGAGGTTGGGTGCAACGATCACGTCATAGAGCTCCGGCTTCTGCACCAGCTGCATGCACATGTTATCGACGATCCTGTCCTCAAACGCGATGTCCGGAAACTCCTCAGCCACCCTTCTCGCCGCCTCCAGAAAGACACCATCGGAGAACTTCATGATGTTCGCCTTGTGCACCGCCGTGACCTTCTTCCTGCCGTTCTGCCGCGCGTAGTTGAAGGCAAACCTGACGATCCGCTCCGAGGCCTGGGGAGATATCGGCTTCAGGCTGATGCCGGAACCGGGCCTGATCGCCACCTTCTTCCTCTCCTTCACGAAGTTGATGAACTCCTCGGTCTCCGGCTTCCCCGACTCGTACTCTATTCCCGCGTAGAGATCCTCCGTGTTCTCCCTGACCACAACAACGTCAACGCTGCTGTACCTGGACCTCACGCCGGGATACAGCTTGCAGGGCCTCAGGCAGGCGTAGAGGTCGAGCTCCTTCCGCAGCGCCACGTTGACGCTCCTGAAGCCGGTGCCGACGGGGGTGGTTATCGGTCCCTTCAGGGCCACACCGTTTCTCCTTATCGACTCCAGAACTTTCTCCGGAAGGGGTGTGCCGTACTTGGGGATCACGTCGGCCCCGGCCTCGACGACCTCCCATTTTATCCTCACACCGGTGGCCTCGATGCACCGCCTCGCGGCAGTGATGACCTCCGGACCAACCCCATCGCCGTAGATCAGCGTGACGACATGCTCCACTTGAACACACCGTACTTCTTGTATTGCTCCACCAAGCCGCCGTCCTCAAGCATCTGGAGAAGAAATTCCGGCACCGGCTTGGCCCGGAAGATCTCGCCGGTAGTGAGGTTCACCAGCGACCCCCTCCTCAGATCTATCTCCAGCAGGTCCCCCTGCCTGGTCCGGTCGGGAAGCTCGTGGCATTCGAGGACGGGGAGACCGACGTTGAAGCTGTTCCGATAGAATATCCGCGCAAAAGATTTGGCCACGATCGCACCGACCCCCAGCTGCCTCAGCACCAGCGGGGCCTGTTCCCGACTGGAGCCGCAGCCAAAATTTTCCCCGGCCACGATGATGTCACCCCTCTTCACCTGCCGGGCAAAATCCGGCGCCAGCGTCTCCATCGCGTGCTGTGCCAGCTCATCCAGATCTATCGTCTTGAACTTGTATTTGCCGGAGATGATGGCGTCTGTGCTGACGGAGTCGCCGAACTTCCAGACCTGTCCCTTTATCGTCAAGGCTACCCCTCCAGGAACCTTCTGGGATCCGTTAACTCCCCGGTTACCGCCGAGGCCGCCGCCGTCAGCGGGGAGACCAGATAGATCTGTGCCTCCTTGCTGCCCATCCTTCCCACGAAGTTGCGATTTGACGTTGAAGCACAGACCTCACCCCGCCCCAAAACGCCCAGGTGGCCGCCGGGACAGGGCCCGCACCCCGGACCGTAGATGGAGCAGCCGGCCTCGGCCAGGATCTGCAGCAGGCCCGTCTTCATGGCCTCAAGATAAACCTCGCGGGATGCCGGTATCACCAGCATCCTCACCCCTTCCTTGACCCTCCTCCCCCTCAAAATTCTGGCGGCCTCCTGCAGGTCTTCCAGCCGACCGTTGGTGCAGCTGCCCAAGAAGACCTGGTTCACCTTGATGCCCTCCACCTCGCCGATGGGCCTGACGTTGTCCACGGAACTCGGGCAGGCGACCAGGGGCTCAAGTTCCTCGGCTGAAATCTGAATGATATCACAATAGACAGCGTCCGGGTCGCTCCTCAGATAATCGCCCTCAGCCTGTGTCCTTCCTTGGAGAAATTGCCTCACCTTTTCGTCGGGCTCGACTATCCCGTTCTTCGCCCCCATCTCGACCACCATGTTGCAAAGCGTCATTCTGCCCGAGACGCTCATCTGAGCTATGGTCTCCCCCGTGAACTCAATCGCCTTGTAGGTGGCGCCATCCGCCCCGATCAACCCCAGTATCCGCAGGATCACATCCTTCGGCGTGACCCCGACCGGCATCCGGCCGTTCACCACACATTTAATCGTCTCCGGCACCCTGAACCAAAGCTTCCCCGAAACCATCACCGCCGCCAGCTCCGTGGAGCCGATGCCGGTGGAAAAGGCTCCAAAGGCGCCGTAGGTGCAGGTATGCGAGTCGGCGCCAACGATCACGCGGCCGGGCAGAACGTAGCCCTTCTCCGGCATGATCTGATGACAGATGCCCTCCCCCACGTCAAACAGCCTGATGCCGTGCTCGGCGGCGAACTGCCTCATCATGATGTGGAGCTCCGACGTTCCTTCCGAGGAGCTGGGAGCGATGTGGTCGATAACCAACGCGATCCGATTCGGGTCCCAGACCCTCTTGGCCCCCATCTCGCGGAAGGCCCTGATGGCCAGCGGGGCGGTGCCATCGTGCGCCATGCAGGCGTCTATCGGGGCAACGATCAAGTCGCCCGGGGTCACGTCCGCTCCCGATGCCCTGCCCAGTATCTTCTCCGTTATCGTTTTACCCACCGGATCACCCGATTGCCTTCAGCATTCTACTTCATCTCAAATCCAACTTTCTGCGCCAGGTTTCGGAACTCGGTATCCTTTATGGGATACCTCCTCAGTCCGGAGACAAACCTGTCCTTGATGATTTCAACCAATTTGTTCAGCCTGGGATCATCCTCGGAAATCTTTTGACCGGTCAGCTGTTCCAGCTTCAGCCTGATGCCGTGCTTCCCCGACCTCTTTCCGATCACGATGGTCCGCTTCTGCCCGACCAGCTCCGGCGGGAAGAGCTCGTAGGTCAACGGCGAGGACATGAGCCCGTGAATGTGGACCCCGGACTCATGGGCGAAGGCCAAGTCCCCGACGATGGACTTGTTCAGCGGGACGTTGTACTTCAACGCGGAAGCCATGAAAATCGTGAGCTCCCTGAGGTAGCGGAGGTCCCACTTTTTCATGCCGTGATGTAAGTAGCAGTTCATGATGACCTTCTCCGTTTCGACGTTCCCCGACCGCTCCCCTATGCCCAGAAAAGTGGAGCTCACGTAGATCTTATCATAAAGACCGGAGGCGGCTCGGATTGCGGCCATGGTGTTCTCCAAAGAGGTCCCGAGGTCATCGTGGGTGTGTATCTCAACGTAAGGAATCTTGGTCTCCTCCTTGATCTTCCTGACCTTCATCGGGATGCCGATCGGCAGCGGGTCATCGGGGTGCGCAGAACCGCAGCCGATGGTGTCGCAAATGCGGTAGACGCTGGCGCCGGCCTCGGCCACGGTGTTGATAAGATACCTCTCGAAGTTCCAGTCAGCCCTAGTGCTGTCCTCGCCGTGCACGAAGACGTCCATACCGTGATCCTTGGCATAAACAACCGCATCCGCAACCCGCTTCACTAGGCCCTGCAAGGGCACGTCTGACCATTTCTCAAAGTGAATGTACGACACCGGATGGGAAATTCCGATCTGTTTGAAATCGAGCTGCAGCGCGGCATCTATGTCTTCCTTGGAGGCCCGGCACCAGGCAGCGATGATGTCGCCCAAGCCCTTGTCCTGCATTATCCTGATTGCCTCCTTGTCGGACTTGGTGTAAGTCAGTACCTCAAGCCTTTCTACGCCGATGTCCCTGAGAAACTCGGCAATGCGGGCGGCGTCCGCGGGCAGAGGGCTCACCAGGCCCGCCATCTGTAGCCCGTCTCTCAGCGTCGTGTCGTCTATGATGACGTCCAGGTTCAACCGGCGGGGGGGATAGATGCTCTCTCTTATCCTTTCCCATTTCTCCACGTCGAAATCGGTGAGCGAAATGCCCTTCAACTTCTCAACGTACTCCCGCCTGGCCTTCTCCATCTGTTCAAAATCCATCATATCACCCGGCATTGTCGTTTCGATTTAATTCGGTTTTAGCGTATTAAGATTTATCTGTCTTTTTGAACCCGATGCCGGCAACCGTTACTTTTCCCGGCTGGCCGCCTTCTCCAGAAACTCCGAACTTCACGCCCAGAATTTTATGCACCAGTTCAATATTGGTGAGGGTGTGGGAAGTAAGCGAGGTACAGGTTATCTCCGAGGTGCCTTCGGCCAGAGCCAAATAGGGGACGAGCTGGTCGGAGAGATGGCGATCGCACGCCATGCCCGTCCTCAGCTGGGCAATCAGGTCGAGTGCAGCTTCCCGACCGACCTTTTCTGAAGGTTTACCGGGTTCCCCGAGCGAGCTGGTGCCGATGATGGCCTCGGTGCTCGTTTCAGCCCAAAGAGTTATTCCGGCGCCGGGGCCAAGATGCGGATCCTGATTGCTCTGATAGGATTCGCAGCGAATGTCCACCGGGGCCCGAACCGACCTGATCAGCTCTAGGCTCGCGGCGTGGGCAATCCGGGTGGCTATCTGCGAAGGCAGCCTCACCGCGTGGGCGATTCCGGCTACCCTCAACACCCGGCCTTGGTCAACAAGTTTTATGGCCCGCAATCCCTCCACCGGCTCTATCTTTGCCCGGATGGTGCCCCCACCGCGCGGATAGTGCCCTCTCCGGATGCAACTGACCTCGCAGCGGTAACCCATGCGACGAAGGACGGGAACGGTAACGTTTCTGAGGTAGTCGATCGGGGGCGCCAGCGGGTTGTCCGTCCCACCTTTTATCTCGATTTCCAACGGGCCGTTCGCAAAGGCAGCCGCAGGCATGATTATCTGCATGATCAGGGTGGTGCTGCCAGCCGTGCCTATATCAACATGATATCTGCCGCCCTGAATCTGTCCGGGAATGAAGGTGAGCTCGGTTGAATTCAGAGCCGCTCCCCGAACCTCCGCCCCGCAAATCTTGGCCAAAGCCTCGACGCCGCGAAGATGCTGAAGCTGAAGCCCGGCCTTTTCCCTCCGGGCCCTGATGTTGAAAATGTGAACCGGTCGCCCGCTCACGGCACCGAGCGCCAGAGCGGTCCGGAGGACGGCACCCCCACCCTCGCCCATCGAGCCATCAATTTCGATCATCAAGAAAGGATAGGGAACTCTAGGTATAATAACTAAGGAACCATTTTTTACATGGATGCGAGAATTTCAGCGCCGCGTTCTGGAGCTGACGGCCAAGGTCCCGCGGGGGAAAGTGACGACCTACAAGCAAATTGCCCTGGCAATGGGCAAGCCCAAGGCCTACAGGGCCGTGGCCAGAGCCTTGGCGGAGAATCCCTATCCGATAAAAATTCCTTGCCATCGCGTCGTGAGATCGGACGGCAATGTTGGAGGATACACCGGTGGAGTCGAAAAAAAGATAAAACTGCTAAGAGATGAGGGCGTTCAAATTAAGAAAAACAAAGTACTTCTGTCAAAATATTTGTTTAAACTATGAAATTACTTTGACACTGACTTCGAACCCTCCTCTGAATCGAATTTTCCCACATATCGATAAATCCGGCTCGGTTTGCCCCGGCCGCCCAAACCATTGGAGGAGAGCCTTGTCCTATCGGTTTGAACAACAAGTCCTTTTTTAACCAGCCTCTGGACGGTGCGCCAGACGGTTATCTTGGACGCGCTGCTGAGCTTCATTAGTTCAGGTATCGTGAACTCGCCGCGCTCCATAATGTAGCCGACTATCTCAACATCCCGAACCGTCATATCGTGGAGACCGTGCTCAATTAGTGTTGAAGCGGCCTCGCCCCAGGCCTGACGGTAGCCAACCCAAATCGCCACTGCCAAAAGTCCTGCGCCCACACCTAAAGTAGCTGCCAAGGGAAGAGTATTCACCGGCTTGGATTCAATCAAGGTTATATTAGAAACCACCACCGGACTCTCCGATTCAAGCGCCTGATCGTAAGTAATCGCCGGTACGCTTACGTAATAAAGTTCAGACGAATCATCGGTTCTTTCCATCACGGCTGGTGGCGGTATGCTCTCACCATTGGCCTTCGATGCAAGATAAAACTCGGGGACAACCAACAGGCGGTAATAATTTTCGCCTTTTTCGGTCGGTACGAACTCTACATTTTCCACCAAGAAAGATGCATCAGCTATCCTTATCCTTTGACCATGATCCTCGATTGTCAAAATCTGGGCTGAATAAGATACCTGCGCTGTCCCATAAAATTGATTCAAAACCACATAGGAGACCCCTAACACCAAACAAAACACGACCAAACCGATTAAGGCTCCAAACGCAGGCTTGCGCACCTATGCCACCAAATAAATTAGCAATTTGACGTCTATTAAATTATGTTTCACGAAAGAAACTTAATTTATATTTTGAAAATCGAGAAGCTTAATCGGTGAAACGGAATGAATCAAGTCCTTTTTTCAGCGGCAATCGTGTTATTAAAAATCGTTGGTTTTGGTATCGCATGGTCTGGAGCAAACCATTTAATTCTTTACATTTTTGCTACAACATTTTCCTCGCTAATTATTTTCTATTTTACCATACAAAACAAAGCGGTGCTGAGGAAAAAACGCCCAACAATTTTTGCGGTAGCAATAACCGCAACGATTGTCTTGGGTGCAACAGTGCCCATAATCTTTGAAACACCTGATTTAAACCAAAAAGTTCTAAAAACGTTCTCTTCGTATCAAGAACTGGAAAGTTTTGTCGGCTCTCAAAACTGGAACGGTGATGTAGTGAGAATTTTTACGATTCTTCCGCCTTTATTCGCCACTGGTAAAGCTGCGGAGGGATCGAACTTCAACGTAAACATTGGCGACAGCCCGGTAAACATCTCCAAAGATTATTCAACCACAAATGTCCAAGTCAAAGGAGTTGATGAAGCAGATATCATAAAAACCGACGGGACCTATTTGTACCTCTTATCCAAGGGAAGGGTGGTCATCCTGCTAGCTTACCCGGCCGAAAACGCCAGGTTGCTTTCGGAAATCAAGGTGGAAGGCACCCCTCTTGAGATATTCATCAACGGCGACAGGTTAATTGTCTTTGAAGCACTGTGGGGCAACAACTATTTACCACTCACAAAAACCAGCCCAATTTACCTTAGATATCCAGAGACGACAAGGGTGGAGATCTACGATATCGACGACAGAGAAAATCCAAAGCTGATTAAAAGAATCGAACTCAGCGGTGGTTACTTTAGCTCTAGAATGATCGATGATTACGTATACATAATTACCAATATGGGTCTCTACTTCGAAAACGAAAACATCGTGCTTCCCCGAATTTCAGTAAATGGCCAGGTTAAAACGGTACCGGCAACTGAAATCTATTATTTTGACAACATTTACTATCCCTACGTTTTCGCGACCATTGCGGCGATAGATGTCCAAAAAGCTGAACTTGTCGAGGAAAAAGTTTTTCTAACGACACAGGCCAATTCAATGTACGTTTCACTTAACAACATCTACATAACTTACACCAGAGGGCAGACGGTCGGCGCGCAAGAAAAAGAAGAATGGCTGGTAAACACAACGATCCATAAAATATCCATATCAAATGGAAAGGTCGAGTACAGGGCGGGCGGAGAAGTCCCGGGCCAGGTTCTGAATCAATTCTCCATGGACGAATACAACGGTTACTTCAGAATAGCCACCACAACCGGAGACGTTTGGAGCGGCGACTCTAAGAATAATATCTATGTTCTGGACGAAGATCTTGCAATCGCGGGAAAGATTGAGGGATTGGCATTAGGTGAGAGAATTTACTCAGCTAGATTCATGGGCAACCGCGCTTACCTGGTGACCTTCGTGAAGGTGGATCCGCTTTTTGTCATAGACCTCTCCGACCCGATTAATCCAAAGGTATTGGGGGAACTCAAGATCCCCGGCTACTCCGATTATCTGCACCCATACGATGAATCACATATAATCGGTCTGGGGAAAGAGACCACCAATTCTCCAGAAGCCGACTTCGCCCTTTACCAAGGTGTCAAGCTGGCCATCTTTGACGTTGGCGACCCTGAAAATCCCAAACAGATCTCCAAGTACGTTATCGGTGAGAGGGGAACTGACTCATACGCACTTAGTGACCACAGGGCCTTTCTATTCAGCCGGTCGAAGAATTTGCTCGTAATCCCCATCACACTGGTGGAAGGTGAAATGTGGGACTGGCAGGGGGCTTATGTTTTTGATATTTCGATACAAGGGCTGAGTTTAAAGGGTAGAATTTCCCACGCAGATCACACCCACACCGATTCAACCATGGACCCCACAAGTTTCGTCGTGAGATCATTTTACATAAACGACGTCTTGTACACGGTATCCGAAGGGCAGGTGAAGATGAATAGTCTATCCGATATCAGCGAAATCAACCATATCATAATCTAAAACAATTTTGAATTTTAGCTTAGCCCAACAAATAGTCCGTCTTGGAGAGCTCCTTCAATCGCTCCACGGCCTTGATCTCGCGCATGACCTCGACCACGGCTTTGGGGACGAGGCTCTCCCAGTCGCTGCCGTTAATCATCCTGTCCCGGATCTCATGGCCCCAGTATTCCTTGCGCTTTATCATCGGCGGCGTGCGCGTCTTGAAACCAGCCTCCTTGAAGAGCCGCCTAACCAGAGGGTTGCCCGAATAGGCTATCCCAAAAGGCGGAGAAAGGGAAACCACGTGCGAAACCCAGATCGCGTTGTTATGGACATCGGGAATTGGTATGATATGAACGCGGGTTAAATCGACCCTGGCCTCGCTCAAAGCCCTCACCAGCATGAGCAAGCGCTCGCCCGCGGTGAAGGGGTTTTCAAGGGTATGGCTCTCCTGGGCGCTCCCCACCCCGATTATCAGCTCATCGACCTCCCGAAGTATCCGCTTAAAAATCTCTAGGTGGCCCAGATGGGGCGGCTGAAAACGACCGATGATGATGCCGCGGGTCACCATGCCTTACCCCATTTAACTTGAACCAACGCAGATTTTAACCTTTGGTTCTCCGAACGGACAAAAGGCAAGAAAATGAATTCACGGTTGTTCCTTCAGGATTATTATGTTTCCTCTTCCTTTCTTTATCCTTCGAATTAAGCCCCGGCTCTCCAAGTCCGCTAACATCAGGCTTACTTTGGCCTCTGAGTAAGGCAGCTTCCCCCTCAACTCGAGCTGGGTAATCCTGCCCCCGGCCTCTCGTATCCTGTCGATTATCTCCTGAAGGTCCGCGGGCAATCCGATCAGCTTCACCGGCGCCTGCACCGGCTCGGTTTTGACGACTTTCCTCTGGCGAACCATCCGGAGATAGAGAAACGCAAGAACCAACACCAGAACGGCGACCGCTACCACCACGAGCACGACCAAAGCGTTTTCATTTTCAGGGGCCTCAACAATGGGCACAATGTTTTCCTCCGGAGCCTCAAAATCATCAAACAGGGGAAAGGCGATCAAATCCACCACGTAGTCTCCGCCGTATTCGGGAATGGTCAGGTTCTCCTCCGCGTAATACAAAAGCACGTTGTCCCGGTAAAAGCGCGCGGTAATCTTGTAGGTGCCCGGGGGAAGATTAAAGAAGTACTCCCCGTTTTTGGCCACGTAGGTTTGCTCTGGGACGCTGTTCACCTCCACGATGGAATTCTTCAGCGGCTCAAGATTATACCAGTAATAAACGGTGCCATGAACCCGGGCAAAGTTCTCTTGGGCAGCTGCTGGGGAGCAGAAGCCAAAAAGCAGCATCCCGGCGAAGACAAGAAACACAACCTTCTTATACATAGATAAAGTTCCAAGAGCTAGGTTTAAATCTTTTTTTGACTGAATAAAGTAATCAGAGTTCTTATAAAGTTTTGTAAAGCAATCGGAGCAATTTTAGCGTCCTTTAAACGTCAAAAATAAAAGTGTATTTAAAAGATTTTTCCGGGCAACCTTGTTTCGAAACATCAATGATCCGCGCGGCGATAGGGGCTGCGCGGGGAGCTGAGCCCGAAAATAAAAGGTGAAGGAAATGAAAATAAAAATAGTCGCGGCAGCAATGCTGGCGCTGATGGTCGTAAGCATGGTGCCTGCAGTCAGCGCACAGCCTTACGAGCAGGGGAAGGTAAAATACGAACAGGCAAAAAACGAATATCGGAATAGTTACTCTGAGTGGAACGATGCCAACAACGAGTTCAACCGAGCGATGGCGCAGTGGCGAGGAAACAAAAATCAACAGAACTTCTCGCAGCTGACCAATGCTGCAAGGTCTGCTGCCACCAAGGCCGCCGAACTCATGGTAAGGAACTTAGAGATGGTCCGAGCAAGGATCGAGGCCACCATGGGCATCTCCGAAAATCAAAGGGAAAGGCTCTACGCCGAAATCGACAACTACCTAAATGAGATTCGCGCCAAACAGCTGAACATTCAGAACGCGGGGGACGAGCAGCAGCTCAGAACCGCGGCCGGGGAGCTGCACCGATACTGGCTCCAAATCCGTACACGGCTAAAGCAGATGACCGGACTGGTGATGGTGGATTTCGCCGACGGGATGGTACAGAGAGTCAAGGCAATAGCGGCCAGAGTCGAAGCAACGGTGCAACTGTTGAAAGAGAACGGAATCGATGCCTCGGCCCTAGAAAATCAGCTAAACGAGGCACGCGCCAACATCAGCGCGGCCGAACAGGAGATTGCCGCGGCGAAGGATATCGTCAACCAAATAAACGAAAACACGACCTTCGCCGAAATGTACCCGGCAATACAGAGCAGAATTAGGGAGGCGGTACAATATCTCAAGGACGCCCTCAATGACCTCAAGAATGCCATCTCAGAAATAAAGCGACACGGGCGCCAAGTAACCATTCAGGGGACCGGAACACTGACCGCGCAGGGGAGCGGCAGCATCCACCTAACTGGCACGGGGGTTGTGGAAATCAGGGGACCGATCGACGGGAACTTTATCGTCTCCCCGAACGCAGCGGTGACCACTTCTGGCGATGGGACAAAGATCCAGCTCGGCAACGGATTTTTCCAGTACCAGGGCTACGACAACGCATCGATCAGTGGAACAGACATTACCGTTGACATCAACGGAAATGGCATTGACATCGTCGCTTCGGGAACCGGGAGAGTTAGAATCACCGGGACTGGCACCTACAAAACCTACGGAGAAAACCAATGCGAGGAAGGAAACTGGAGCGCCAGCGGAATCACCGTGATCTTAGAAACCGGTCAGGCGTCATGAGGTAGATACCAATGAGCAAGGCTAAAATCATGGGGGCGGTGATAGCGATAGTCGTGATAGCGGCGGCGGCATATTTCATCCAAAACAACCCCGCCGTTACCACTACCGGAAGCCCGGTATCCACCACCACGACCACCACAAGACAAGGTCAAACAACCGACACCACGACCACGGTACCGGCCTCGCCAGCTTCGGAGGATTTCACGACGATAGAGGAACAGCTCAGCGATCTCGAGAACTTCATCGATCTCAACGGACTCGATAGCGACTTCGGCCTCGGCGCCATAGCTGAGGGTTGGTAATAATTACCAACCCTTTTTTGTCTTTTTACCCCTTGAAAATTTTTGCCTGCATCTGACTGAGAAGCAAAATTATGGAATAGTTTTTTATCCCTAGAATAAATTGTAATGAATAATGATGGCATGAACAACAGCGCCAAAATGACCGATCGGGCAAAGGTCCTGCTGGAGGCACTCCCTTTCATTCAACAGTTCCACGACAAGATAATCGTCGTGAAGCTGGGGGGCAGGGTGATAAGCAACGAGGAGATGCTGAACACCATTCTCCAAGATGTAGTGCTTCTGAGGCTCTTTGGTATGAAAATGGTCATAGTTCACGGTGGCGGGCCGGAGATAAGTGAAGAAATGCGCAAAAGCGGAGTGAAACCAAAGTTCATTGAAGGCCTCAGGGTCACCGATGAAAAAACGATGGAGATTCTCCACGAGCAACTCGCCGGTAAGATTAACAAGCAAATAGTCCTAGGGATAAACCAACACGGAGGAAAGGCCTTCGGAATCTCGGGGATGGACGGAAATCTCATTCGCGCGCGCAAGCTCATTTACAAAACCACCACGAGCAAGGGCAAAGAGGTGGAAATTGACCTCGGCCTGGTCGGTGAGGTGGAGAAGATCGACCCGGCCATCATCCACAACTTTCTCAAGGCCGGCTGCATCCCGGTGATTGCCCCCATCGGCATAGATGCCGAAGGCCGCAGCTTGAACATCAATGCCGACATGGTGGCCGCGGAGCTGGCCGGGGCCATCCGTGCCAAAAAACTGGTGATAATAACTGATGTCATGGGAGTAATGAGGGACCCGAACGACGAGAAAACCCTGATTTCCACACTGACGGCGGAGGAAATCCAGACGCTGATCCAGCAGGGGATTGTCAAGAAGGGCATGATACCTAAGGTGGAAGCCTGCCTGAAAGCCCTGCAACTGGGCGTTGAGCGCTGCCATATAATCAACGGTAACATCCCCCACGCGCTGTTGCTTGAGATACTAACCGAAACCGGCATCGGCACGATGATCGTGCGGGGCAAGTAAAATGGACACCATAAAAATGACCGAGCGCTACATCGCCCATACCTATAAACGTCAGCCTTTAACCATCGTGAAAGGACGCGGCATGTTCGTGTGGGATTCCGCCGGCAGGAGATACTTGGATTTCGTCGCCGGTGTCGCCGTTTGTTCCTTGGGCCACTGCCATCCCGAGGTTGTCAAGGCGATCACCAAGCAGGCGAACAAGCTGATCCACATTTCCAACCTGTACCACATCCAGCCCCAGGCTGAACTCGCTGCCTTGCTGGCAAGGATAGTCCCCCGCTCAATCGGTAAATTCTTCTTCTGTAACTCCGGGGCGGAGGCGGTCGAAGCCGCCTTCAAGCTGGCTGTAAAGCACACCAAGAAAAGGAGAATCATCGCCATGCAGGGTTCGTTCCACGGCAGAACAATTGCCACGGTCGGCGCCACGTGGAAGCCCTCTTACCGGGAGCCGTTCAAGGCCCTGATCCCGAAAATATTCGACTTCGTGCCTTACGATGACCTGAATGCGGTCGAAAGGGCCATCAGAGATGAAACCGCCGCCGTCATCGTCGAACCAGTTCAAGGCGAAGGAGGGGTCAACATACCATCCAAGGACTATCTGCCTGGTCTGAGAAAAATTTGCGATGAAAACGACCTGTTGTTAATCTGCGACGAAGTTCAGACCGGGCTTGGGCGCACGGGAAAGTGGTTCGCCTGCGAGCACTGGAAGGTGCTGCCCGACGAGATCACCATGGCCAAAGCGCTGGGCGGTGGCTTCCCAATCGGCTGCATGGGTGCTAGACTAGAAGTCATGGAATCCTTCGCCCCTGGAGATCACGCCTCCACCTTTGGAGGAAATCCGCTGGCCTGCTCCGCTGCCATCGCATCGGTAAAGACCATGCAGAAGCTAAAACTTCCTGAGCGCGCGGCTAAGCTGGGGGGATATTTCCTGAAACGTTTGAACGAGCTCGACGAAAAACACGACTGCATAGAGGAGGCCAGGGGCCTCGGTTTGCTCTTGGGGCTGGAACTAAAAGAAAAATCAATTGCAGAAGCCGTCGTGGTTAAAGCCAGAGAGCGCGGTTTTCTGATAAACTGCACCGCCGATAAAGTCCTGAGGTTCGTCCCACCGCTAATTGTCGAACAAGAACACATCGATAGCTTAATAAGCGAGCTTGATTGTATTATCGCAGAGGTTGAAAAATGAAGGGAAAACACCTTCTGGCAATTCACGACCTGAGTGCCGAGGAAATTGATTCGATTCTGAACTTAGCCGATCGCCTGAAGAGTGAAACCAAAGAAGGCAAGAGCCATGAAATTCTCCACGGTAAAACCCTGGGCATGATTTTTGCCAAACCCTCCACGAGAACAAGGGTTAGCTTTGAGACCGGCATGACGCAGCTGGGCGGACACGCCATCTACTTGGGGATGAACGACCTTCAACTCGGCCGTGGTGAAACCATTGCCGACACCGCCAGAACGCTTTCCAGATACGTGGACGCGATCATGGCCAGACTTTTCAAACACCAGGATGCCGAGGAGCTCGCCAAACATTCCAGAGTTCCGGTAATCAACGGGCTAACCGACCTCCACCACCCCTGTCAGGCGCTAGCGGACTTGATGACCATCAGGGAAAAGTTTGGCAAATTAAGTGGAATTAACGTGGCTTGGGTCGGCGATGGCAACAACGTCTGCATCTCCCTGATGGAAGGGTGTTCCTTGGTAGGCGCCAACTTCCGCGCCGCTTGTCCCAGAGGCTATGAGCCACCGGCGGAAATTGCCAGCTGGGCGAAAAACCGCGCCGCAAAAAGCGGAAGTTTGGTTGAAATAGAAACGGATCCGGAAAAGGCCGTTAAAGGTGCTGATGTCATTTACACGGACGTTTGGGTCTCGATGGGGCAAGAGGCGGAAGCCAAAACTCGCCTGGAAGTGTTCAAAAAATACCAAGTCAACGAGCAGCTTGTTGAAAAAGCCAGCCCCAACGTTATCGTGATGCACTGTCTGCCCGCACACCGGGGACAGGAGATTACCGATGAAGTAATAGATGGTCCTCATTCCGCAGTCTGGGATCAAGCCGAAAACAGAATGCATGCCCAGAAGGCGCTGCTGGTGGCCCTGATAAAGGGACTTCCCTGAGCGGCCCACCCTAATATTTTTATATGGTATCTGTTGATGGAAGATAAGGTGATGGTTTGAGATTGTTGGTCGCTTTAGGCGGTAACGCCATAAAACAAGCGCATGAGAAAGGCACCACTCAAGAACAATTTGACAACTGTAAAAAGACGGCGGCATTGCTCGCCCAAGTGGTCAAAAAAATGGGGCCAGAGGACAGGCTGATCATAACGCACGGCAACGGTCCACAGGTCGGCAACCTAGCCGTCCAACAGGACCTAGCAAAATCTGTGATTCCCCCTCAGGACATGGACGTTCTGGGCGCCATGACGCAGGGTCAGATAGGATATATGCTGCAGCAAACTCTTGATAACCAGCTGAGAAAGCTTGGCATCCGCAAGCAGGTCATCGCAGTGGTTAATCGGGTTTTGGTTAGTAAGGACGACCCAGAATTCCAGGAGGAAAACGCCTCCAAACCGGTTGGTAACTTTCTCACCGAGGCTGAGATGAAGGAGGAAAAGGCAAAGCATCCCGATTACATTTTCAAGAAGGTTAAGCCCACGGGTGAAAGGTGCTGGAGACGCGTTGTTCCCTCCCCCGACCCGATTGCCAACGTTGAGGCCGAGGCCATAAGAAAAATGGTCGACGCCGGGATAATCGTCATTGCCTCGGGCGGGGGCGGCATTCCCGTAATTTTGAACGATAACGGAAATTATCGAGGCGTGGACGCCGTCATCGATAAGGATTTGGCGGGAGAGAAGCTGGCTGAGGTGGTTGACGCCGACACCTTCCTCATTCTCACCGACGTGGAAAAGGTCAAGCTAAACTTCGGCAAACCGAACGAGACAGAAATATCCCGGATGACAGTTGAGGAAGCCAAACGCTATCTGAAAGAGGGACACTTCCTCGCCGGCAGCATGGGGCCGAAGGTTAAAGCTTGTATTCGTTTTTTGGAATGGAGAGGCAAGCGGGCCATTATCAGCTCGCTGGACAAGGTGACCGAGGCCCTTGAGGGCAAAACCGGCACCCATATAGTTCGGGGATAAGAAAAAACATGCCAAGGGTAAGGGGACCGCTGCCAAGATTTTCTGAAATTCACATCCAGCTAACGCTTGAACTGATATCCAGACATAAGAGAATCGGGCGCAAGCAACTGGCAAGCAAGCTCGGGATTGGCGAAGGCAGCGTCCGAACGATACTCGATCATCTAAAAGAACAGGGTTTGATAACTTCGTCCAAGGGTGGGCACGCCATAACTGAAAAGGGAAAGTCCTTCCTCAGAGAGCCAAATGAATTTGTGCCGGTTGACGTAGGTGATCTGGCGGTGGGTAAAGCCAGCGTGGCTACTGTTGTTAGAGGGGCGGCTACAAGGGTGAAACGCGGCATCGAACAGCGGGATGAGGCAATAAAGGTTGGGGCTAACGGTGCCACGGTGCTGGTCTTCAAAGAAGGCAAGCTAAGTCTTCCTGGTGAATTTATCAAAATCAAAAAAGAAGTTAGCGAATCTTTGATCGAGGCCCTATCCCTGCGGGAAGGAGATGTCGTGATCATCGGCGGGGGCAAAGACCTGTTGACCGCCGAGGCGGGGGCAAGGGCCGCCGCCAGAACCCTCAGTAAACGAGCTTAAACAGCTCCAGCAAATCTCCATCCCTCAACTGGTAATCCTGCATCCCTACTGGAGGCTCATTGCCATTTACACGATATCCCCAGCCTTGCTGCAGTCCTCCGATTTCCGTGACTATCGAGGCACTGAAGCTCTCGTAATACTCTGTTTTCAGGCTGGCCACTTTAAGCAGGGCGTCAAAAGGCGTCATGCCCTTGTAAAGAACTACCTCTTTGTCGATGCCGAGATCCGGTATTTTGACTCGGACCTTAATGTTCTCACCATAGGTGTACTGCTCGGTCTGCTTGGTCATCCCGCTCGCCAGATAGTAGCCACCGGCAAAGCAGAGAAAGCCGACGATGACGACCAACGCCAAAATCTGTGCGGCGAGTCCCTTATTCAACTTTCCACCTCCGTTCATTTTTCTTTGGCCCTGACGCCAGAACCAACGTTGACCGCGACCGAAACGGGTACCCTAACCTTCATCATCAACTTCCCCAGCCCAAGGAGAGGCGGCACGAACAGTACTGATGCTAGGTGATAGAGGGTAAAGGGAATCTGGGCGAGGTAGATGGCTATCAAACCGGCGATGGATTTCTCCCCCCAGCCGAGCCAGCAGCCAAAGGCAGTCCA
Source organism: Hadarchaeum sp. (SeqCode) (assembly GCF_049969415.1). Taxonomy (NCBI): domain Archaea; kingdom Methanobacteriati; phylum Hadarchaeota (SeqCode); class Hadarchaeia (SeqCode); order Hadarchaeales (SeqCode); family Hadarchaeaceae (SeqCode); genus Hadarchaeum (SeqCode); species Hadarchaeum sp. (SeqCode). Next base: position 21,548 of record NZ_JBMFOX010000011.1, on the reverse strand, counting down.
GATATCAAAGATCAGAATGCCCACGGCTGCGGTGAGGGTCGTCTGGTACAGCAACTTCTTGAAACGATCGAAAGCCGACAGCTTGTTTTTCAGGCTAATCAGCCAGACGATGATGAAACCGGACCAAGTGAAGGCATAAATTGGGTTTGGACCCCAGAAGGCCAAGTCTGCCAAATAAACGCTGGCCAAGGCAACGATGCCAAAATATTTCACCAGGCGGCTCCAAGATTTAGAATTGCCGCAGTAGAGTGACAGCGAACCTATGACCACCAAAGTGGGGATGATTAACTCAAGATTGGGAAAGGGCACGACACCACTCAGGTAAAGTAGCTTGCTGACGGCGATGAGCCCGATCGCAACAAGGACGAAAATCTTAAATCTCTTGGCCAAGGCCTGATCGGCTGTCCTGCCGCCGTAGAGCCATTTCGCTATTTTCCACCTCAAACTCAAATTATTACCCTGTTGGATTATTAATCCAATTTATAAATACTTTTTGCCGAGCCAATCGCCGGCTTTACAACTGGCTCAAAACTAGCCACCGGTTCTCTGCTTAATCCTTCGCATTTTGCGCCGCATCCGCTTCCGAACCCACTTCCAGCGCATGCGGCCTTTCTTCTTCCACTTTCTCGGACGTTTTCCCATGAAAGCACCGACCTGTCTTAATCATCACGGTATGGTAAAAATCTTGTTGGACTCCCTATTAGAACCTACTTATTGGTCTGGACGGACATGCACTCCTCAACTATTCTGACGCTGGAGCTGGAACCAATCCGGTTGGCGCCCGTGGCGATCATCAACAAGGCATCACGGAGGCTTCTAATCCCTCCCGAGGCTTTAACACCGAAATTCTCTCCGACCGCTTTTCTCATCAAATAGACCTGGTACACCGTGGCTCCTGACGGTCCAAATCCCGTCGCGGTCTTGACAAAACTGGCCCCTGACCGCTTGGCAATCTCGCAAGCCTTAATCACTTCGTCATCGGTGAGATAACCGGCCTCGATAATTACCTTGACAACGCTCCCCCGAACCGCTTCCACCACGGCCTTGATATCCTCCCGGACATATTCGTAGTCCTGGCTCTTGAAGGCGCCGAGATTCATCACCATATCGATCTCAGCGGCACCGTTCTCAATCGCCTCGCTTGCCTCCAATGCCTTCATCTTGGACGTCATCTGGCCAAATGGAAAGCTCACCACAGCAACCACCTTTATATCCGTGCCCCGTAACTCTTCCGCGCAGAACTTTACCCAAGCCGGGTTCACGCAAACTGAATAAAAACGGTACTTTTTGGCCTCCGCACAGAGCCTTTTAAAGGAATCTCGGGTGCTCTCAGGACGAAGCAACGCATGGTCTATCATTTTTGCCAGCTCTTCCGGCGACAGCTTTAAACCGCTGGCCTTCCTCTCGATTTCAGCCAACAATCTTGGATCCATCAAGCCACCCAAAAATCCATCATCTATCAAGAACTAAACCTCTCCGGATAAAAGGACTTTAACGCTTGAGGCAAAGAAAAAGAAAAATCTCCTCAAAAAATAACCTCTTCTTCAACGTTTTAAATTCAAAACCATTCGCCTCAAGAAACTGAAACGTCTTAGCAAGATTGGAAAGCGACGATTGCACAAAAAAAGCTCGTCCCCTCGGCCTCAGATGAGTCGGAAGTCCGCTTAGGAAGTGATTAATAACCCTCCTCCCATCCCTTCCACCGTCCCAAGCCAGCTCAAGAGGCTCGTTCAACTTTTCCCGAGGCTCCACCGGCAGATAAGGTGGGTTGAAAATTATAACATCAAAGCGTTCATTTCCCACTGGATCGAAAAGATCACCGAGCCTAAAGTCGATGCGATCATCCACTGCATTTTGGCAAGCATTGGCGCGAGCGCATTCCAGCGCTACCGGGTTGACGTCCGTGGCCACGACATTTGCGCCTGCCTTTGCCGCCAAGATGGCCAATATACCACACCCCGTCCCTAACTCCAGCACCCTTTCACCGGCCGTGGCATCTAGATTATCGGCAATCAAAAAAGTGTCCTCCGCTGGTTCATAAACGCTAGGATAAACGATGAACTTACTATCTTGGTAAAAGACAATTTTGGTCCCTTGGCCCGTGCAGTTATTCATACATTCAAATAGGTGCGGCATTAAATTAGCCCTTATGAAAAGTTTTAGAGCCAGCCACGAATCTGTTAGCGGTGGGCATTTGGAGGTAGCCAAGGACATTGCCGAGCGGGCGGTCATAGAAGCCTTGAAGGCAGGCGCAAAATACGCCGACGCACGGCTAGAAAAATCAACCTGGGAAACTGTGGTCGTCAAAGACGGTAAAGTTGAACGGGTGAAATCTGGCAAAACTAAAGGCTTGGGACTACGGGTGCTTCTAAAGACTTGGGGGTTTGCCTCCTGCACTGACCTGAGCAAAAAATCCCTTCAAAAAACGGTGGCGGCAGCTGTCAACATGGGGAAGAGCGCCAATAGGGCAAGGAAAATCAATCTCGCAAAAATACCTGTTAAAGAGGACAATGTTGAAGTAAAGAGCATCACAGATCCATTCACCATTTCTCTCGAAGAAAAAGTGAAACTCTGCCTCGACAGCGATCGGTGTGCCCGCGTGAACAAGTTCATCAAACGCACCACGACTTACCTTGCCTGCGACAAAACGGAGAAATTTTTCATCAGCAGCGAGGGAGCCGAAATCGCCTTTTCCAACACGGTGACCTACTGTGAGACCTTTGCCCTTGCCAAGCGCGGTATTGTTGTGGAGTATATGGACGAGATGGCCGGTGGCTCTGGAGGTTTCGAAATTGCCGAAAATTTTGACCTTCCGGAAAAAGCAAAAAACGTGGGGCAGAAAGCAAGCAGGCTCGCTGCGGCCAAAACGATACCCGAGAAAAAGACCACTGTGGTTCTGGATCAAGATCTGGTGGCTCTTTTGTGCCATGAGATCATCGGCCATCCCAGCGAGGCCGACCGCGTGCTAGGGAGAGAAGCCGCGTGGGCGGGCAAAGCCTGGTGGGCGGGAATGAACGGAAAAAGAATCGGATCAAAACTCCTGAACGCCACCGACGACCCGCGGGTGAAGGGCGCGCTGGGTTATTATGAATATGACGATGAGGGCACACCCGCACGACGCAAGGAGCTGATTAGAGAGGGAGTTCTAAAGGAGCACATGCACAGCCGTGAAACCGCGGCCGAATTCGGCGTTTTACCCAACGGAAACATGCGCGCGCAGAGCTTTCAATACCTTCCGCTAATCCGGATGAGCAACACGTTCATAGAGCCCGGCGATTACGACATGGAAGAGCTCTTCGAAATCAACGATGGCGTCTATCTCAAGGGTCAGAAAATTCCCAGCATAGACTCCAAACGCCACAACTTTCAGATCAGCGCCAAGGAGGCATTTCTGATCAAAAGAGGAGAACTCACCGGGCCCTTCCGGGGCGCTTCAATAGTGGGAGTTGCTCCCGAGTTTTTCAAGAGCGTGGATGCTGTGGGCAAAGATTTCGAGATGAGGCCGGTGCCCAACTGTGGCAAGGGTGACCCGATGCAAACTATCGGGGTCGGTAACGGCGGGCCGCACCTGAGGGGAGTTGCCCAGGTGGTAGGGGTGAGATAGGTGCTAGCTAAAGTTCAGCGGGCGCTCGAGCTCGCAGAAAAATTAGGAGCTGAGGAGGCTGAAGCATTCGCCTCAGACAACCTCGCCGTGACCATAAGAATCGCCTCCAATCGTATTGTTGAAACAAAACAGGTACAAGACAGCGGCATTGGCCTCTGTGCGGCAATAAAGAAAAAGATCGGTTTCTCCAGCGATAATGAGCTCACCCAAGAACTTGTAAGGCGCTCGATTTCCATCGCCCGCGCCAGACCACCGAACCCAAAATTCAACGGCTTTCCTTCGCCCAGAAAAGCCAGCAAGGTTGCTGATATCTACGATCCTAATCTGGCAGCAATTTCCCGTTCGAGGATAGTTGAACTGGCGGAGGAAATGTTACAGGCGGCTTTGGATTTTGACAACAGAATCATCGAGGCCTCGGGAGCCATCAATCTGGTGGTGGAAAGGTGCGCGGTGGCCAACACCAATGGAGTGCAGGCTGTCGATGCCACCACCAAAATCTTCGGTCACCTCACCGCGGAATCCCAAGGCCTTGAAAGGGGGGAGGGCCAAGGATGGATGGGAAGCAACGCCTTAAAAAATTTCAGACCAACCCTGATCGGCGAAGAGGCGGCGGAGTTCGCCATCAAATCATTAATGGCCAGGCGGGTGCAACCCGGCAGTTATGATGTGGTCTTGGAACCCAATGCGGCGGCGGAGCTCCTTTACCATGTGTTATCCTATGCGATCAATGGGAAGGATGCCTACGAGAAGATTTCATACTTCAGTTCCCGTCTGGGCCAAACGGTGGCCTCGGAATCCCTTAATGTCGCCGACTGGGGCAACATGCCATCGGGGCTTTACTCAAAAACCATCGATGATGAGGGCTCACCCACGCAAAAAACTTCGCTCATCGAAAAGGGGAAGTTGATTGGTTTCATTTACGACTGGTATTACGGGGGATTGGCGGGAAGAAAAAGCACCGGTAACGGTTTTCGTCTGGGTGATTTTGGGCGCAGCTACCAGCTGAGCCCGACACCATACATTTCCAATCTCGTGGTCCAACCGGGTAAAAGTGAACTTGAGGAATTGATGGAGGACATCAGAACCGGGCTTCTGCTCTCCCGGATCTGGTACACTTATCCCATCACGCCACAGGTGGGCGACTTCTCCACCACCTCACGATGCGGATTTCTCATCTCGAGGGGAGAAGTTAACGGGGCCATCAAACAGGTGAGAATTCATGAGAACTTGCCCCGGCTGCTTAAAAGGTTAGACGGCATCGGCAAGGAAGCGCGACAAATCATCCCTTGGGGCGCTTCAGCGGCGGTGTGCACTCCGGCCCTAAAATTCCGTGGGGTCCGTGTATCCTGAAGACGCCACACTTTTGATTTGCTAGCTCTTAAGTTGACCTCTGAAAAGTCAAAAATAATTATAACGACTTAATAAGGTATAGCGGGATACTGATGAAGATCAAGGTAAAATTTTACACCAGAGTAAAGGAATTCACCGGCGAGGAACAGACGACTGTAGAGCTGAAAGAAGATAGTACCGTTCTTGACCTGATGAAAAAACTCGCTGAAAAATATGGAAAGCACTTCGAGGATTACGTCTTAGATCCTAAGCATGGCATAAAGCCCTACATAAAGGTAATCGCCAAAAAAGCTGAACTTGGCGAGAAGCTAAGGGACGGATCCAGCGTCTCGGTGCTTTTAGATACCGACGCCTTCCTCAAGGGAAGGAAAGAGGTTGAAATCTACCCCATCATCGGCGGCGGAAAATAACTGTGGCTAACTTTTTCCTCTGAGCGTCAGCAGGATTCTCTCCCCAGTAATGGGCAAGTCCTTTATCCTTCTTCCCAGCGCGTCGGCCACGGCATTGATCACTGCGGGAGGAACCGGAGCTAGAACAACTTCGCCAACCCCTCGCGCGCCAAATGGTCCCAATCCGTCGTGGTTTTCAACGATTATCGACTTGATATCCGGAACATCAACAGCTGTGGCGATGATATACTCGGCGAACGACTGCGCCTTGGCGATGCCCTTCTCAAACTTTACATCCTCGGTCAACGCCCAGCCGATGCCCATAGATGCTCCACCCTCAATCTGTCCCTCGACCCTCATCGGGTTAATTGCTGTGCCCACGTCAAATGCCGAGGCTATCTTTAATACCTCGACCTCACCGGTTTCCGTGTCTACCTCCACGATGGCTCCAGCGGTACCGTAGGTGAAATCTGGGAAAACTCTGCCCTGGCCGGTCTCCGGGTCAGGGACCTCGCCGAAGGGAGCATTGAACTGGGCCTCGCAGAACAGCTCAATCCCGGCCTCCGCGCAGGCCACCGCAGCATCGCGAAGGCTGATGCCCACACCATCCTTCCTCTTGATCTTCTCGTCTTCGATGATCAGCTCTGATTTGTCAACTCCGAGGATTTCGCTCGCCTTGGTAAGGATGTTGTCCCTCACTTTCATCGCTGCCAGGTAGGTAGCATTGCCGGACATGTACAGCTGCCTGGTGGCGGTTGTGGTTCCCGCTATCGGTGTCGCCGCGGTGTCCCCCGATATTATTCTAACCTTCTTCAACGGAACACCCAGCACCTCACTGACTATCTGACAGAGAGATGCTTCCTGTCCCGCGCCAACGTCTTGAACTCCGCACTCAATGGTCACGCTTCCGTCCAGCTCCAGACGAACCTTTGACCTAGAGGTGTCATGAAGGAAGATCATCCTTCCATAGCTGCATTGCCCTGAGGCTATCCCCATCCCAACGAGTTTGTTGGGACCTGAGGGCTTAGGCTTCTTACCTAAGGCCTTCAGGACGCGATCAGTTGTCTCGTGCAGGGCAACCGTGTTCGGAATCTTCCAGCCGTTCGCCATCGTGTCCCCTTTCTTCAGATAGTTCTTCTTCCTGAACTCAACGGGGTCCATTCCCAGTTTCTTCGCCACCTCATCCATCTGCTGCTCGTAGGCGACACAGGCCTGCCCGGCACCAAAGGTTCTGTAGGCCCCGGACGGCGGATGATTCGTCAACACGGTGTAGGAATCTACTTTCACGTTGGGCACGTTATAGGGACCCACCGCGTTAACTGTGGAATAAAGCAATACCCACGGGCTCAGGGTCATGTAGGCTCCAGCATCCGATATCAGCTCGGCCTCAACGGCAACTATCCTGCCGTCCTTTTTGACCCCGGTTTTGTATTTCATCTTGTAGGGGTGCCTCTTGGAACGGAACGAAAGCGATTCCTCCCTCGTCTGGACTATCTTCACCGGTCTGCCCGTCTTCCAAGCCAGCAGGGCCAAGTAATACTCCACGGTGATATCTTCTTTACCGCCGAATCCGCCGCCAATTTTCGGCGTGATCACCCTGACCCGGCTCTCAGGAATTCCCAAGACGTGCGCTATTTCCCGGTAGTGCTCGATGACCTGCGTTGAAACCCTGATGGTGATGGAACCATCATCCTCCACCCAAGCCACGCCCGCCTCTGGTTCCAAATAAGCATGGTCAATAAACTGCGACATGTATTCGTTTTCGACGATGAGGTCGGCCTCTTTGAAGGCCTTGGCGACGTCCCCTTTCCTGATCTTGAATCTGGCAATGATGTTGCTTTTTCCTCCCTCAACCTTCGGCGCCTCAGGTTTCATGGCCTCCACAGGGTCAAAAACTCCCGGTAATTCCTCATATTCGACCTCGATCAGGTCTATGGCCCTCTCGGCTATCTCCTCGGTCTCGGCGGCGGCCAAAGCGACGGGCTCGCCATAATATCTAACCTTGCCCTCAGCCAGCACCCTGTAAATTCCCTCAAATCCACCCACGGCTCTGGTCTGGCCGAAGCGGGTGATTATCGCGTTGTTGGGCACATCCTTGTGAGTCAGCACACAGTGAACGCCGTCGAGCTTTTCCGCCTTGCTGGTGTCGATGCGCTTTATTTTCGCGTGGGGGTATTTTGCCCTCAGTATCTTTCCGTAGAGCATCCCGGGCAGGGCAAAATCATCGGCGTACTTCGTCTGCCCGGTGACCTTCTCCACAGCATCGTGGCTCGGCAGTCGCTTACCGATTACCTTAAACTCCTTAATCATCTCCATCATCTCGCCTCCCGCATCATCTTAGCCGCAGCTTCAATCGCGTCCACAATCTTCTGGTAGCCGGTGCAACGGCAGAGGTTCCCTGAAATCGCCTCCCGGATCTCCTCTCTGGTGGGATTGGGATTCTTGTCCAACAAAGCCTTCGCGGTAATTACCATGCCGGGAGTGCAGAAGCCGCACTGAATCGCGCCGTACTTTACAAAGGCCTCCTGAATCGGATGCAGCTTCTCCATGGTCCCCAAACCCTTCACGGTTATTATCTCCTTGCCCTGTGCCTGTAGGGCCAAGGTCAAACAGGAATTCACCGGCTCACCGTCCATAAGTACCGCACAGGTGCCGCAATCACCCTTTTCGCAACCGGCCTTTACCTCGGTGAAGCCCATGCTCCGCAAAAGCCGTAACAGGGTAACCTTGGGCTCAACTTCAACGCGGTATTTTTTCCCGTTCACCTTAAACTCCAGAGGATATTTCTTCATGCTCTAACCCTCCATCAGCTCGCGCAACGCCTTTTTAACGCAACCCTCAACCAAAAGCTCGCGATATCTCGCCGAACCCCTTACGTCGTCTATGGGTTTGGCCTCCCTGGCCGCAACTTGGGCACACTTTTCAATTAATTCCTCACTTAACTTTTTGTCCACTAAAACCTTCTGAGCCTCCTTGGCCAAAATTGGCGTGGGCGCAACCGATCCCAAGGCGATCTTGGCCTCTTTTACAACGCCTTTCTGCACCTTCAACAACACGGCGCAGTTTACGACGGAAATCGCGTCGGCTTTTCTTAACCCAACCTTCACGAACTTTGCCTTAGCTCCATCTTCCGGCGGGGTAATTCTAATCTCAGTTAAAATCTCGTCCTCCTTCAGAACCGTCTTCCCCGGTCCCACGAAGAAGTTCTCCACGGGCACTATTCTCTCGCCATCGAAGCTCCTGAGAACCAGTTGTGCTTCCAGCACCATCAGCGGCGTGGCCGTGTCCGCCGCCGGTGAGGCATTACAGAGATTGCCCCCGATGGTCGCCTTATTCCGTGTTAGTGGGTTACCGAGCTTTTTACAAGCCTCCTGCAAAACTCCGAGATTTATTTTAGAATCAATTATGTGGCTGATCTTGGTCGCGGCTCCGATTCTAACCTGCCCCTCTTGTTTTTTGATATAGGACAACTCCTTTATACCGCTGATATCGATGACAAAATTCGGTTTTACCACCTGTCCCCTCATCTTCGGTATCAGATCTGTGCCGCCGGCCAGAATGTGAGCTCCCTTGTGCTCCCTCCTTTCCTTCAGCGCCTCCCCAAGCGACCTGGGCGCTGAGTAATCAAAATCGGCTAAAATGACGCTCGTGGGTCTCATCATTTAAATCACATCTTCCATTAGCATTTCACCATCGTGTTTTTATCCGCTTCACCCTTCACAACCGCTTTAATAAACTTTTCCCCTTTTTTAAAATCCCGATGTTGTTAATACAAATACTTAAAAAACCAATGATACTATTTCTCTGGGGCCAAAAAATGTTTTCCAAGTTCTTTGAGCCGGACTCCATCGCAATCGTCGGTGCCTCGTCAAAACCACTAAAGGTGGGCCACGAACTTCTTAAAAATGTAATCGATGGAGGCTTTCAAGGAAGAATCTATCCCATAAACCCCGGGGCCGAAGAAATCCTCGGCCTAAAGTGCTACCCATCAATCTTAGACGTAAAAGAACCAGTTGACCTAGCCATCATCGTTGTCCCCGCGCAGGCAGTGCCGAACGCGATAAAACAGTGCGGTGAAAAGGGCACCAAAGCCGCAGTTATCATCTCGGCCGGATTTAGCGAGATCGGCAACAAGGGGCTAGAAGAGGAGGTCGTAAAGGTCGCGAAGCAGTACGGAGTAAGGATCATCGGGCCAAACTGCACGGGCATTATAAATACTCACAAAAACCTTTACGCCACAATGGAATCCCGCGCGGGCAAGGGGGACATCGCCTTCGTGACCCAGAGCGGGGCTTTGGGCGGGGCGGTGTTGGCCTGGGCAATCGAGAAGAGAATCGGGCTCAGCAAGTTCGCCAGCTATGGCAACGGTTGTGATGTCGATGAATCTGACCTTTTGAACTATCTTGCCGAAGACCCGCAGACAAAGGTGATAAATCTCTACATCGAAGGCGTTAAAAACGGGAGGAAATTCTTCGAAGCCGCAAGAAATGTAACCAAGAAAAAACCGCTCATCGTGATCAAGGGCGGGCTGTCTACGGCCGGCGCCAGAAGTGTCGCCTCCCACACCGGCTCGCTCGCCGGCAAGGAAGCCATCTACAGAACCGTTTTCAAGCAGTCAGGAATTATCGAAGCGGACGGAATTGAGGAAATGTTTGACATGGCAAGGGCGCTGGCCTATCTTGAACCAATGAAGGGAAACAAAGTGGCGATACTGACCAACTCAGGTGGTCCGGCTGTTCTGGCGACTGACGCGCTGGAAAAGCTTGGCCTGAAGGTCCCGGAGCCTACAGAGAGAATCATAAAGGCGCTGGACTTTCTGCCACCCATCTGCAGTCGCAGGAACCCATTTGATCTAACTGCAGAAGGCTCACCTGAAAATTACGTCAGAGCTTTCAGGGCCATTTTCTCCGAGGATTACTACGACGCCGGACTAATCATCGATGTCCCTATCGCTTGGGATGCCCGTGGCGCTACCGAGGCCGCTAGGCTGCTCAAGGAAGCGATTAAGGAGGTGGGCAAGCCCACGGTCACCTGCTGGATGTCCGGACATCTGGTGCGAGACGCGGTCACCGTATTTGAAGAAAACAAAATCCCAAATTATGAAACCCCAAAGAGGGCCGCAAGGGCTTTATGGGCATTGTGTTCATTTAAAAGGGAGGTCGAAAAATGACCGTAATTGGTAAAGAGGGCACGGTAAAACTATTGCTGGGAAACGAGGCCATCGCCAGAGGGGCCATCGAAGCCGGGGCCTATCTTGTCACCGGTTATCCCGGAACCCCTTCAACCGAGGTAATCGAGACGCTGGCGGCGGTGGCCAAAGATATCAACATGAAAGTTCAGTGGGCGGTGAACGAGAAAGTTGCCTTTGAAGTGGCCTCTGGTGTAGCTTGGACGGGACTAAGGGCCATGGCAACGATGAAAAATGCCGGTTTAAACGTCGCCTCGGACTCGGTGCTTTCAATCGCCTACAGCGGCACCGAGGGCGGCTTGGTCCTCTACGTGGCCGACGACCCGGCAACGCATGCCGGCATGGCTGAGCAGGACGACCGTTTATTCGCCAAGTTCGCGGCCCTGCCCATGCTGGAACCGTCTGACCCCCAAGAGGCAAAGGAAATGGTGATTGAGGCGTTTGAAATATCGGAGAGAAACAAGGTCCCGGTGATGCTCAGGAGCACGACGAACACTGCCCACATGATCGGAAATGTGGTATTCGGACCGGTGAGAAAAATAGACAGAGTTCCCACCTATTCCCGGGACATCAGAAGGTACACCAAGGCCGGCCCCGCTTGGTGCATGGAACAGCACGCCACGCTGCTCGCGAATACGAAAAAGGCCGGTAAAGATGCGGACAAATTCAACTTACTGGAGCCGACCGACTCCAAGGTCGGCGTCATAACGGCCGGGGCTCCATGGAACCTGCTGAAGGAAGCCATGATCAGACATAACCTAAAAATCTCAACCTTGAAGATAGGGGTAATCAACCCCTTACCTGAGGAAAAAATAAGAAAAATGCTTGAAAAGGTTGACTCAGTTCTAATCCTTGAAGAACTGGAACCACTCATCGAGGACTACGTTCTAAAGATTCTGGGTGAAATGGGGAAGAAGGTGAAAGTATACGGCAAGATCGATGGAACAACTTCACCGGTGGGTGAGTTCAATCAGGCCATTGTCGAAAATGCCCTGAGCAAGGTTCTGGGCAAAGACATCGTCCCACCAGTTGATCCGGAAAGACAGAAAATTATCGAAAGGGCAAAGTCCATCTCAATTCGCCGTCCCATCACCTTCTGCGCCGGCTGCCCGCACATGGGCACATACATCTCCATCCTCAGGGCAATGCGAAAGCTGAAATATGGCCGGGAAGATGTGATAATTACAGGAGACATCGGCTGCACAATCTTGGGCATGAATCCTCCCTTTGACGCTTGCTGGACTGAAGTGGCGATGGGGGCGTCCATAGGATTGGGCAACGGTTTCGAACGCTCCGGGATCAAAAAACCGGTGATAGCCGCAATCGGTGACTCCACCTTCTACCACGCGGGGATACCTGCCTTGATCGACGCTGTCTGGAATCAAACGAAAATAGTGGTCGCAATAATGGACAACTCAATCGTCGCCATGACCGGCCATCAGCCCACCCCCGGCTCCGGGTTTACGGCCACCGGAGAGAGCGCCAAGATTGTAAAGGCTGAGGAAATAGCCAGAGGCTGCGGCGTGGAGCACGTCGTGGTCGTTGATCCTTACGACGTGGAAAAAACAACTGAAGCCTTTGTTGAGGCCCTCCGGTACAACGGTCCGTCGGTCGTCGTGCTGCGCAGACTCTGTGCGATTACTGCAATCAGGAGAAAGGCAATCGGGAAGCCTTTAGTAATAGATGCTGAAGAATGCACGGGTTGCATGACCTGCGTGAAAACGCTTTCCTGCTCGGCCCTAGTTCCGTTCGAGGGCAAGGTAAAGATAAACCCGGATGTCTGCATCGGATGCCACATTTGTGCGGCCATCTGTCCGGTAAAGGCAATCAAGGAGGGCACCAGCCATGAGTGATGAATTTAATTGTATTATCGTGGGGGTTGGCGGCCAAGGCGGGGCCACACTGACCAACGTGATTGCGGAAGCAGCAACTCGAAAGGGTCTGAGAGGAAGAATGCATGAGACCTTGGGCATGGCACAACGCGGAGGAAGCGTCCAGGTCCAAATCCGGTTAGGAAGCCAAGTCTACAGTTCCTTCATACCACCGGGCCAGGCCGATGTCCTGATCGCCTTGGACCCCAACGAGGCTTTGCGCGCCGCAGACTACGTTGGGGAGAAAACGACAATCATAATGAACACCAATGGAATTCTGCCGGTTTCGGTGCTGATGGGTAAAGAAAAATATCCCGATCTGAAAGAAGAAATTTCCCTGCTCAAGCAGTTGGGTAAAGAGGTCTACGCCTACGACGCCTACGGCCTTGCCAAACAGGCCGGATCCCTCAGGGCCATGAGCGTTGTGCTGCTTGGTTCCCTAGCCAAACTGGGCGTTTCTCCGTTCACAAGAGATGAGCTCTACCAGGCGATGGTAGACACCGTGCCGAAAAAATACCTGAATGAAAATATTGCTGCCTTCAATGCCGGAGAAAAAGAAATTGAAAAGTTGATGGGCAGGTAATCGCTCAAATCTCAAACGCCGCCAAAAAGATTTATCAACACTAATGCAGTTGTTGCTCGTCCGTCGGGGCAAAACAACTTACGCTTAACTAAAAGTTGTTCTCAAAATCAAAAAATCACAACTGTAATTATCCTGCAGCTAGCAACCTGAAGAATAATCTGAGCAATGCCGACGAAGTGATAAAAACAAAAATAAAGGAGCCGCCGGTAATTAAACAAATAGCGGCGAGGTGAAGGACCATCTTCTCCAGAAGGTTTTAGAATGCCAACCAAGTACGAAAAAACAATCGGAGAAAAAAAGCTCTTTTATGGCTGGATCGTGGTTTTGGCTTCTTTCCTTTCCATGCTGGTCGTCGGTCTCATCTACAGCTACGGTGTCTTCGTCAAACCGCTGACCCAAGAGTTCGGATGGTCCAGGGCCAGCATCTCCCTGGCTTTTTCCATCTCCATCTTTTTGTCAACGATGTCGCTGCCTCTGGGAAGGATGAGCGATCTTTATGGAGTGAGAAAGGTCGTGGCAATCGGTGCCTTTCTTACCGGAGGCGGGCTGCTGTTATCAAGCCAGGTTACTTCTCTCGTTGAATTTTGCATTTACATTGGAATTGCTGGTTTCGGCATCAGCGCGCTATACGTGCCTCCTGTGTCCGCAATTGCCCGTTGGTTTGAAAAGGGAAAGGGGATGGCCACGGGCTTTGCCGTTTCGGCCCTCAGCGGGGGAATGGCCCTTTTCCCTCCGGTCATCGGAATGTTGATCGAGATTTTTGGCTGGAGGACAACTTTTCTAATCTTGGGAATCCTTGTCCTTTTGCTTCTGTCCATTTCCAGCTTTTTAATCAGGCATGAACCAAAAACGCTGGGACTGACCCCTTACGGCGGAGACATCGCTGCAAAAAACGAGAGGCCGGTTGAATGTGACCTGAAATCTGCAATGGGGAAAAAACCGTTCTGGTACATTTACCTTGTAATGGTCTTCACCCACATATCTCTGTTTTTAGTGACCGTACACGTGGTACCTCACGCCATCGGACTCGGCATTAACGAGATAACGGCAAGCACGGCCCTTACTCTGCTGGGAATCTGCAGCATGCTGGCCAGAATCATAGGCGGCGCGGCATCGGACAAGTTGAGCACTACGAATCTCTTCACCATTTTCATTGCCCTTCAATCCATCGCTACTTTCTTGCTCTTTAGATCTGGGGACATTTGGATAATCTATTTGGCGATGGTGCTGATGGGCATCGGTTTCGGCGGTTGGATTGCAATCTACCCGATCATAGTGCGTGGCTTTTTTGGAACAAAACACATTGGTTCAATTTTGGGTACTTTTGACTCTGGGGTTGGGTTAGGTGGTCTGATAGGCCCTTACCTAGGTGGGCTAATCTTTGACAGCGTTAAAAATTACGATTTGGCCTTTTTGCTCGGAGGGACTATCTGCGCACTCGCGGTCGTTTTTTCCGCCCTACTAAGAAAAGAAAAAATTTAAACAACCAGTTTTCAGCCCTTTAAAATCTTTACAGCCAGCTCCATGTCACTCTCGGCGCCGACCGCAAACCTGATGTGCTGATTAAGGTCACCCTCGAAGTCCTCCTCGCTCCAGCCTGGATATGTCTTTATGCCGCTGTTCTTCAACTTTAGATAAGCCTCGCTTGCTTTTCTTTCGTCCAAGAAATCTACGAGGACAAAGTTGGCATTAACGGGAAAGGGTCTATATCCCATCTTTTTCACCTCTGCAGCAAATTTCTTGCCTATTTTCAGCACCCTCTGCCAAATCTTTTTGTACTCATCTGCATGTCTTAGAACAATCACACCGGCCTTCTCCGCAAATCGATTCACGTTGAAGGGCTGTCTAATTTTCTCTATTTTCATGATGTTCTCCCTGCTCGATATCGCCACGCCCAGCCTCAGGCCTGCGATGCCAAAATTCTTGGAAAAGCTTCTCAAGACTATCAGATTATCATAATCCTTCACCAAATCAACGACGGTTTTTCCCGTGTACTCATAGTAGCACTCGTCAACTGCTACCATACCCTTGGCGCTATCGATGGCCTGCTCGATTTTCCTGCGCGGTATCAAATCTCCAGTCGGGTTGTTGGGGTTACAAATCCAAACCAAACTGGCCCTCTTCAAATCGGCTTCATCAAAATCCAGCTCATACTTACCCTGCTGCAGCATGCCCGAGCTAATCACCTTCTGGTTAGACCTCGCTGCTGCTGCGGAATACTGGCTAAAGGTCGGCATCGGAATTAAATTCACGCCACCCCAAACCCGAGTGACAAGATCAATTACTTCATCCAACCCGTTGCCGAACACCACATTTTCAATTGCTAACGAAACTTTTGGTCTCAAGTAATCGCAAAAAGCGCGTTTGAGTTCTAGGTAATCTCCTGAGGGATAAAAGTTCACCATTGAAATTTCTCGAACCAGCTCCCTCAACACGCCGCGCGGCGGCGGAAACTTTAAATCGGCGAGGGCAAGGTCTATCATTTTACCATTACCAAGGATGCGGCCTAAAGCTAATTAATTCATTCCTAACCGTAATCATTCTCGCCCGAGCTTAGCAAGCACTTCTCTGTTGACCAAGTTATCCGGCACTTCTCCCCGCAACGCCTGCATCGCTTGATTCAAAATTCTCCGGCGAAGCTCCATCTGAGACCTCTCTGAGTAAAAGGCACAATGCGGCGTAACAATAACGTTGTCTAACTTGAACAGCGGGTTGTCCTCCGAGGGTGGATTCTCCTCTTCAAGCACGTCGAGGGCGGCTGCTTGGATTTCTCCCTCTTTTAGGGCTTTTACGAGGGCAGCTTCATCCAATATGGCCCCGCGGCTGGCATTCACCAATATGGCTGTCTTTTTCATCTTCTTGAACTCGTTATAAGAGAATTTGTGCCTAGTTTCCTCAGTTAGGGGGGCATGAATTGAGATTACATCGGATTTCTCAAGCAGCTCCTCGAAGCTCACCGGAGTGGCTCCTTCCTTAAGTATCTCTTCTGGTGGCACTAATGGGTCATGGGCGATTACCTTGAACCCGATACACCTAGCCTTCCGACACAGGCCGCGACCGATTCGGCCGAAACCAAATATTCCAAGGACAGTATCTGGGATACCCTTAATCGGCACGCCCAAGTCCTTGAGATCCAGCAGGCTCCGCACCGGCCTACCCAACTTCTTCTCCCAATTTCCAGATTTCAGCGCCTGGGAGTACAAAAACAGCTTTCTCACGCTGGCCATGATCAAGGCCAAGGCATGATCCTGAACTTCCTCGGAACAATAATTTCCCGCGTTGGTAACGAAGATCCCCCGTTCAGTTGCAGCTTTCACATCTATGTTATCATAGCCGGTTGCGTAAACTGCAATGATCTTGCATTTTTTCATAGAATAAATTAGGTCCCGATCAATGGTCTCCGTTTCAACCATTACCGCGTCTGCGTCGACCGCTTCCTTTCTAATGTCGGCACCACTTTCAACGATATCTACGACTTCCACGCCCATTTTTCCCAGAGCGTCACGTTCCATGCTCAGGTCATAAAACGTGGCATGCTCTATAACTGCCTTAAATTTCTGCAAGCTATCACCACACCTACATTAATTTATTGAATTTATATTTTCCGCCTCATCTTGGCAGCGTTGGAAGGATATTTAAATGCGGGGCGGATTTCAATGCTTCCGCAAGGGTTATAAAAAGCATCTATGAAAAAATAGTGATGGCAAAAGAAGATTTGCTCGTTGTTGAAGGGGTCAGAAAGACATTCGGCGGCCTAGTGGCGCTGGATAAGGTGAACATGAAGGTTAAAAAACAGCTTTTGGTCATGTTAATCGGTCCTAACGGCAGCGGAAAAACCACGCTGATAAACGTCATTTCGGGAATTTACAGACCGGATGAAGGGAAGATATTTTTTGAAGGCCGAGAAATTACTCATTGTACCGCCGATATGGTTTGTAGACAAGGTCTGGTAAGAACTTTTCAAATCCCCCAGCTGTTCACCAAACTGACGGTCTTGGAAAATGTGCTCGTGGCCTACAAGGAGAATCCTGGAACCAATTTTCTCAAAGCCTGCGTTAAAAAAACTTGGAGAGATGCGGAGAAAGAAGCCACGGAAAAGGCCTTTGAAATCCTCAACACGGTTGGCCTATCACACATGTGGGACAAGAAGGCTTCGGAACTCAGCGGCGGACAGATGAAGCTCCTGGAAACCGCAAGAGCGCTGATGAGTGGGGCCAAAATGATACTGATGGACGAGCCGGCCGCGGGTGTTTTTCCCAGCCTGATCGACAAGATGTTTAAACACTTCGTCGACTTAAAAAAGAAGCCGGGTATAACCTTCCTGATCATTGAGCACAGGTTGGAGCCGGTCTTGCCTTATGTCGATTATGTTTACGCGATGGACCGGGGCAATATTATCTCGGAAGGTAAGCCTAAAGAAGTTCTAAACGATGAAAAGGTGATTGAGAGCTATCTGGGTGAGTAGATGCTAACAATCCGTGGATTGAACGCCGGTTACGGAAAGTTTCAAGTGCTGTTTGACGTCAACGCGGAAGTAAAAAAAGGTAAAATCCTCACCATCGTGGGGCCAAACGGCAGCGGGAAAAGTACTTTGATAAAAACTGTGATGGGGATGACTAAAGTGTATTCTGGGAAAATAACTTTCAAAAACGATGATATCACCGGTTTATCAACGCACCTTGTTACCAAGCGAGGCATCTCATACCTGCCACAAACAGGAAATGTTTTCAGCAACCTGACGGTGGAGGAAAACTTAATGCTGGCTGGTTATACCCTGTCTAAAGAAGATACAAAAAAAAGAATCAGTGAAACAATAGAGGAATTCCCAATCGTGAAAAAATACCTCAGGAAAAAATGCGGTTTCCTCAGCGGCGGCGAAAGGCAAATGGTGGCCATGGCCATGGCAATGATCAGAAAACCGGAGATGATTTTGTTTGACGAACCCGTGGCCAGCCTCTCACCAAAGGCAGCGAATGAGGTGATGAAGAAGATTTTAGAGCTTAACAAAAGGGGAATTACTGTAGTTTTGATAGAGCAAGCGGCGAAGAAAGCGCTGCAAATCGCTGACGACGCGTTATTGATGACCAGCGGAAAAGTGACCTATCAAGGCAGCGCCAAGAACCTTCTGGCCCACCCAGAATTGGGTAAGGTCTACCTCGGGATAAAAAGTGGTAGTTAAGCCTTCTGCAGTTTTTTTAACGTCCCTAAATCTAAAGTTTTCGTCCTTTTCTCTGGTATCAAGCCCTCAGGCCGGTACAGGAGAATCAAGATAACCATAACGCCATAAAGGATAAGCTCGAGCCAAAGAACATCGAAGGGGAGATACGGGCCCACTTCGGTTTTATACATGACTATTAATTTTCTTAAAAATACGAATGAAAACACTCCGGCGACAACACCAACGTTATTGGCCACTCCGCCCAGCAGCATCATGGCCCATGGGATAAATGTCCATGAGGCACGCGTGTAGGCGGTACTAATAATGGCTCCTGAGTAAAAGGCATACAGGGCCCCGGCGACGGCGGCGATCGCCGATGAAATCATCATGGTTTTAAGTTTAACTCCGACAATATTTACGCCAAGACACTCGGCAGCGATCTCGTTGTCCCTGACAGCCCTCAACATCCTACCCAACGGAGCGTTGGTCAATCGGTTGATGTAAAAGAAAATGGCGATGGAAAAAGCGAACAGCACAACCGACGCGACAACAAACCTGTCGCCACCAGCCCATGCAAACACATCCGGGGCTGAAATACCTATGCTGCCGCCCGCCAACGGAGCATAGTTGGTGCCGATCACCCTCATTCCTTCGCCCATTGCCAGCAACATTATCGCTAACGGACCACTTCCTATCTTGACCGCAGGACGGGTCGAGACGTAACCAACCAGCATGCCAAAACCAATGGCGACGATTATCGTGGCAATAAACAGGACCGCACTCATCAGAAAATCCGAAGCAAGAAAGTTATTTATCTGGAATATCATCGAGGCATTGTCAGTAACAAAATCGCCGCTTAAGCCCAAAATCCAGGCTAAGATTCTACCGGGAAAAAATGCCACGACAAAGGCACCTGCAATCATGGCCAGAACTTTACCAAAGTTGGGGATGCCGCAATATCCTGAATCCAGATTTAAACTCAAAGTCAGAATTAGGTACACGCCCACTGTCGCCAACATATCCAACAGGAAATCAATGGCTGCCATTGTATTTCCTTTTTAACTAAACAATCCATTATTTAACTTTTATCCTGCTTTTTAAATTTTAATCAAGAAATCTCCTTTTGACAATTTATCAATGATTAAGAAACCTGATTGTAAAAAATCCAAAAAGATATATATTTTCAAAATCAGGTGAACGTGGACCAGACATGAAAGGCGAAAATACCTCCTCTGAACGGCTTAAGTTTATCAAACCATCCGCCATCAGAAGGATGATAGACCTCAGCGCGGGTATGAGGGACGTTATTCATCTGGAACAAGGGGAACCGGATTTTATTACCCCGCCCCACATACTGGAAGCGGCAAAAAAAGCTATGGATGAAGGGTTTACCCACTACACGCACACCCCGGGAACGCTCGAACTTAGGGAGGCCGTTAGTGAAAAGCTGTCGCGGGAAAACGGTATTGATGTGGATCCAAAAACTGAAGTCATCATTGTTTCTGGCACCCAAGAGACGATGGCAATTGCTGCCTTGGCCTTCCTGAACCCTGGTGACAGGGCGCTGGTTCTGGAGCCCTACTATCCGGCATATTTTGAGGACACCTTGATAGCCGGCGCCGTGCCGATACCGGTTCCGCTGAATAGGGAGGAAGGCTACCGGGTTGACTTAGAGGAATTGGAAAAAAGGGTTGATTCGAGGACAAAACTGATTTGGATGTGCAGCCCGAGCAACCCAACGGGTCATGTCTTTACCCGCGAGGACTTAGAAACAATCGTGGAAGTTGCCAAAAAACATGACCTGCTGATATTTTCGGACGAGATTTATGAAAAGCTGATTTATGATGATGCCAGGCACATAAGCATTGGCTCGCTTCCCGGCGCCGAGGATAGAACGATAACCGTTAACGGCTTTTCCAAAGCCTACGCCATGACAGGATGGAGAATCGGATATGTGGCGGCCAAGGGTGCTCTGGCAAGGGAAATAAACAAGCTGCATTACTATATGGTCCTCTGCCCCAGCTCAATATCCCAAAAAGCGGCTCTGGCTGCCCTGACCGGACCACAAGATTGCGTGGAGAGAATGCGCCAAGAATACGAACGGAGAAGAAGGGCCGTGATCAAAGAGCTGGAAAGAATTCCTGAAGTTTACTTTGTCAGACCAAAGGGGGCCTTTTACGTGTTTCCTGATTTTTCACGATTCGAGAAGGACGACGAAAACTTCGCCAAGGAACTATTGAATAAAACGCACGTTTGCACGGCCCCAGGTTCAGGATTCGGCGAGAGCTGCAAGGGTCACCTCAGAATCTCCTATTCGGCCCCATACGAAAGCGTGGTAAAAGGGATATCAAAAATCGTTGAATTTCTTGAGAAAAAAATAAATTAACCGATTTACCAACAAACTGAATTGCCCTAAACTTTTCTTATCCTTTTAGTCAGTTTTCCGCGCCATTCGATTCCCGTGATTCCCTCCGGCGCGGTGAGGAAGAAGACGACCACAATAATCAAAGGAATAAGGGGTCTGTACTGGATAACCGCCGATCCTAATACACCGGCCAGAGCCGATGTCCCCCAGACCTCAGCCAAGCCGGCAATAAAACCGCCCAGCAAGGCACCGTAGATGCTGTGTATCCCACCCAGTATGCTGGCGGCGAAAACGCTCAGCATGATTACGTCGCCTATGTTGGGATAGCACAAAATCCAAAGCGGAAGTAGTCCCCCTGCCAACCCGGCGAGCCCGCCAGCTACAAACCAGGCTACTGAGTAAACCAAGTTGACGTTCACACCAACGCTCCCGGCCAAGGGAGGGTTCTCGATGGTCGCCCGCATGGCCGTGCCGAACTTCGTTCTCGTCAGGAAGAGATGCAGCACTATGATTATGGACACCGCCAGCAACGGTGCAATTATTGTCACGCCCGGGGTGCCAAAGATCTGTATATCGGCCCCTCTGAGGAAGAACAGTCTGGCACGCAGCTTGAACACGTTTGTCAAATAATCCGCGTAGATATTCAAAAAACCCAGCAGGACGAAGTTAAACGCGAACGTCAGGACAAACAGGCCATCAAGGGAAATGCCTCTCTGGCTTAGCGGCCTGACCAGAAATCGATACAGGGCAAAGGACACAATTCCGGAAATAACAAAGGCCGTGATCAGCTGACTGTAAACGGGCAGTTTCCAAACCTCGGCCGCGGTCAAAGAAATATATGCCCCGGCAGTGGCCATTGATCCGTAGGCAAAGTTCCAGATCCTCGTAGACATCAGGATTAGAGTAAAGCCGATTGTCATACAGGCCAAAAGTGCAGCGTAAACTATGCCGTCGATGACTATTGGCTCAACCATTTTACCCCCATTACGTCTGCGTTGGTAAATAAAAACATTGGTTCTAGGCGATCAATAGAATCTTCA
>NZ_JBMFOX010000010.1:0-39442 GCF_049969415.1 Hadarchaeum sp. (SeqCode) | reverse complement strand
GGTCCCCTCCGCGGGCGTGGCCTCAAGGTTGTAGAGGTGGCCCGTCTCCTCTTGGAACTCGACGAGGCGCTGCCGCATGTGCTTCAGGACCTTGATCGCGAACTCCTTGCCCTGCTCCGTGGTGATGTCATGGTCGAACAGGTTCAGCAGGGCCTCGTTCATCCCCACCAGACCAATCGTGGAGAAGTGCTGGTTCAGGTTGCCCAGATAGCGCTTGGTGAAGGGCAGCAGCCCGTTGTTCATGTTTTTCTCCACAATTTCCCTCTTTATCTCAAGAGAGCGCTTGGCCAGCTCCATGATCTGGTCGAGTCGCTCAAAGAACTCGTCTTCGTTCTTGGAGAGGTATCCCAGCCGCGGCATGTTTATCGTGACCACACCCATCGAACCGGTTGAGTCCCCGGCGCCGAAGAGGCCTCCGGACATCTTGTTCCTGAGTTCCCTCAGGTCAAGCCTCAGCCGGCAACACATGCTGCGGACATCGCTGGGCCTGAGATCGGAGTTGACGAAGTTCTGGAAATAGGGCTGCCCGTACTTCGCCGTGGCCTCGAAGAGGATGTCGGAGAGGGTGCTATCCCAGTCAAAATCCTTGGTAATCGAGTAGGTGGGGATGGGGAAGGTGAAGGGTCGCCCGCTCATGTCCCCTTCGGAAAGAACCTCGATGAAGGCCCGGTTGATCATCTCGATCTCCTCGGTGAAGTCCCCGTAGGCCCGGTCCAGCGGTTTACCGCCGACGATGGCCGGCTTGTCGGCGAGGTCCGGTGGAACGTTGAGGTCAAGCGTCACGTTCGTGAAGGGACACTGTCCGCCGAAGCGGGAAGTGACGTTCAGGTTAAAGACGAACTCCTGGATGGCCTGCTTCACTTCCTTGTAGTCCATCCCGTCCGCCCAGACGAAGGGCGCCAGCAGCGTGTCGATCGAGTTGAAGGCCATAGCTCCGGCCCACTCGTTGGACAAGGTGCCCATGAAGTTGACCATCTGCAGCAGCGCCGTGGTCAGGTGTTTGGGTGGGTTGGAGCCAATCCGGTTGGGAACCCCGTTGAAGCCCTCAGCCAAAAGCTGCTGCAACGACCAACCGGCGCAGTAGCCACAGATGCCACGCCCGAGGTCGTGGATGTGGAAATCTCCGTTGCTGTGGGCATCGGCCACCTCCAGCGGGTAAAGCTTGGAGAGCGTGTAGTTGGCGATCACCGTCGTGGAGATGTGCTGCTCCAGGCCGCTGAGCGAGAAGTCGATGTTGGCGTTTTCCCTGACCCGCCAGTCCATGTGCCCGATGTAGCTGTCCACGATGCGCTCGACCTCTAGCGAAGTCGAGCGAAGCTTTCTCAGCTCCTCCTGGTGCTTGCGGTAGAGGATGTAGGCCTTGGCCGTGCGCGCATGGCCGCGCTCGATTAGGATCTTCTCGACGATGTTGCCGATCTCCTCCGTAGAGACGATATCTCCCTTGCACTGGGCCTGGATGGTGGCGATGACCTCGTTCGCCAGCCGCTTGGCCAGCTCCCGATCGCGACCGCCGACCGCCTGGGCCGATCGGAAAATGGACTCGACTATCTTCTCCGGGTTGAAATCCTCTATGGTCCCGTCCCTCTTTCTAACCTTCAAAATCTCACTTCCTCCTCCAACTTAACTGGAAAATTTTTCCGAGCAGATGTTCCTCTCTGCCCTAGTTGACCTAAAACAATTGGGTGCATCAATTATTTTTACTCTGCTGATTAAAAAGATTTTTGCTTTGGAAATTTTAGCCCACTTGCCCCTCCAACTCGCTGACCAATCGCTCGACCTTTTTCCGAATCAAGTCCCTGATCTCCCGGAACTTCTCAATCGATTTGCCCGCAGGGTCCTCAATTCCCCAGTCCTCGGTCGGCACCAAACTGGCCGGACACAGTTCCCCTGAAATGCAGCCCATGGTTATCACCCGCTCAGCGTCTGCCAGCATTTCCATCGTCAGCATCTTGGGCTTGGCTGCGCTGATGTCGATGCCAACCTCCTTCATCACCGCCACCGCCAAGGGATTCACCGCGGCCGCCGGCTTGGTTCCGGCGCTTTCGGCCCTAAATTTCTTCGCCAGCCTGTTGAAAAAAGCCTCGGCCATCTGACTCCGGGCCGAGTTCTCCACGCAGACGAAAATCACTTTTCTCATGATAAGGTCTCCGTGACGGTTAGGTTCAAAACTATTTCGGCTATATCGCTGCTGTACTCGGCTATTCTGCGCAGGCTTTCCAGCATCAACCGGACATTTATCAGGTCCTCACGGGGGATTTCAAGCGTAAGTTTCGCCACCTTCTCCTCCAATATTTTGGCCTTTTCCTTTTCCACGATTATCTCTTCGGCAAGGTCATAGTCCTCATTAAATAAGGCCAGTACGGATTTTTCTAGCATCGTATTGGCAAGACTGCTCATGTTCAAAATTCCTTTCAAAACCTCCCTTTCCAGCGGCTTGTTTATCCGCAGGACCTTCTCCGCGATTAAGGCCGCGTGATCCGCGATCCTTTCCACACTTTTAACTATCAGCCTGTAGCCGAGACAGTCTCTGGCATTTCGCAGTCCTATTTCCCTTATCGACCTAGGGTCCTGCACCGCTAGCTTTATCTGTCTGATCACGTACATGCTAAACCGATCCACCTCATTGTCAAGTCTGATTACCTCTGCAGCCGTCTCCCGGTCCAACTTCTCCAGGGCCGATATGGAGTCCTTCTGCATCGAGGAGGCGATCAAAAACATTCGCCTCAGAGCATCCTTCACAGAAAGTTCTGGATAGCTCAGCAAAATCTGGATGGTCATCTCCCCTGGTGAATCCGCGATCAGCTCCGCGCCGACCAGCTTTTCCCGGACATAAATTTTAATAACCTCCCGCTGTTGTGGTGTGATCTTGCCCTCGGACGACAGATGGATGACCTGATAGCCGACCAGATATAGGGACACGACCTTTCTCGCCAGCTTATAGGGGTCATCGCTCTGAGAAATCTTAATTATGGCCTTGGCGGCTTTCTTCTCCTCCTTGACCCTTAGAGGAAATATCTGGAGTGTGGAATCTTCAAGCCGCTTTACGACCAGTCCGTCGCCGGGTTTTATCTTATTCTCCTCAACCCAGTGTTTGGGCAGAGAAACGATGTAGGTGGACCCACCTGTTTTCTGCACCTTTCTAACCTCGCCCTGTTCTTCCACGCGAACACCAATTATTTTCTTACTAACTTAAATATATATTTTTACGATTAATACAAATAAATATATAGAATATTGGTAAAAACAATAAAAATGTCGTTTTCTATATAAAAAATGATGAGAAAATGAAATCGAAGACAATAGTGTATTTGGGCCTGCTGATTGTGGCCGTAATTGCCGCTTCAGCCATTATACTTCAAGGGACCAAGAGTCAGCTGTCGCCAACTCAGGGAACCGCTGCCCAAACCCAGACGACCAGATCGATAAAAGTCAAGGGCTCAACAACTGTCCTGCCCATAGCTCAAGCTGCCGCTGAAGCTTGGATGGACGCCCACCCCAATGATAAAATAACGGTTGAGGGCGGTGGGTCAGGAGTTGGCATCGCGGCGTTGATTGACGGAACCTGCGACATCGCGAACTCTTCGAGAACCCTGAAGGATGAAGAAAAAAGTGCGGGTTTAGTTGAACATCGGATTGCCTTGGATGCTGTTTGCGTGATCGTCAACTCAACGAACCCAGTAAATGAGCTGACCTTGGAACAGCTGAAGGCGATATTCAAGGGCGACATAACCAACTGGAGTGAGGTGGGAGGACCCAACTTGGAAATAGTGGTCTACACCAGGGAATCCACATCCGGCACCTACGAAACCTTTGAAACCAAAGTAATGAAGCCTGAAAACATCACCCTGCGGGCACTGACCAAGACCTCCAACGGGGAAATGGCTCAAGCCATCTCAGGAAATCCCAACGGCATCGGTTATGTGGGCATAGGCTACTTGGCTGACGCTTCCGGCATCAAGGCGCTAAAGATAAACGGGATTGAGCCCTCTGTCTCCACGGTCCAAAGCGGTGCCTACCCGATTTCCCGCTACCTCTTCATGATAACCAAGGGACAGCCGGAGGGACTGGCCAAAGAATTCATAGACTTCGTCACAGGCCCAAGCGGACAGAAAATAGTTGAGGAACATGGATTCGTTAAACTTCCCTAGGCCGCTAAAGTGCGGCCTTTTCCTTTTTTGAGGCTGATGAACATGAAAAAAATCAAGTTCTCAGGAAAAATCTTCACCGCCGCGTTCGCCTTTGTCTCCATCCTCTCCGTATTCTTCATCTTTATCTTCATATTCAGCCAAGGGCTGCCGCTCTTCGTCAACATCGGATTGTCCGACTTCCTTTTCAACACCATCTGGCGACCGACCGCTCTGCCGCCGTCATTCGGCATCGTTCCGCTAGTCCTAGGTTCTCTACTAGTCACGGCTTTAGCCCTCGCCATCTCAGTCCCGCTCGGCGTTCTCGGTGCAATTTACCTCGCAGAAATCTCCGGGACCAGAATCAGGGAATTGCTCAAACCCACTATAGAAATCCTCTCCGGAATACCGTCAATAGTTTACGGGCTTTTCGGGCTGTTGGTCCTAGTCCCCCTGATTCAGAGGACTTTCAACCTGCCTACGGGAGAAACTGCGCTAACCGGAGGGATAATACTGGCAATAATGGTGCTGCCGACGATCCTCAGCATCGCCGAGGACGCGATGAGTTCGGTGCCCCAGGATTACAAGGAGGCTTCGCTGGCCTTAGGGGCAACCAAATGGAGAACCATCAGGAGCGTGACGATACCCGCGGCGGCCTCGGGAATTGCTGCAGGCATTATCCTCGGCTTCGGCAGGGCCATTGGCGAAACTATCGCGGTAATGATGGTAACCGGCGGCTCGCCGATAATTCCCACCTCGATCTTTTCTCCAGTTAGGACGCTGACCCAGACCATCGCTGCCGAGATGGGCGAAGCCGTCTTCGGCGGAATCCACTACAACGCGCTTTTCGCCATCGGCATAGCTCTGTTCCTCTTGACCCTTGTCCTGAATTCAGTCGCGATAAGGCTCATTAAAAATGGGGGCAGTAGATGAAGGCAAAATTCTGCCAAGCGCTAGGCATCTGGTCCAGCAGAATTGCGATATTGATTATCTTGGCGGTCATGGGATACCTGCTGCTCCACATAATTTTAAACGGTGCTGGGATCATAAGCTGGGAGTTCCTGACCCAGCCGCCGACCTCAGGGATGACGGCGGGAGGAATTTTTCCGGCCATCGTCGGCACCCTTCTTTTGGTGTCGCTGGCAATAGTGTTTTCACTGCCCCTTGGACTGATGTCCGCCATCTATCTTGTGGAATACTCAACCGGCGAGAGTAAATTCGTCAAGCTGGTCAATTCCGCGATATACAACCTCAACGGTGTCCCCTCGATAGTCTTCGGTCTCTTTGGGCTGGCCTTTTTTGTTAAATTTCTTGGTTTCGGCACCTCGCTGCTTTCAGCGTCGCTCACGTTGTCCGTCATGATCCTGCCCACCGTGATCGTGACCTCGGTGGAGGCCCTGAAAAGTATCCCCGATTCCTTCCGAGAAGCCAGCATGGCACTGGGGGCCACCAAATGGGAGACGATACTAAAGGTCGTGCTACCGGCCGGTTTTCCTGGAATCATCACCGGTGCCATCCTCGGCGTGGGCAGGGCCGCCGGAGAGACGGCGCCGATACTCTTCACCGGGGCGGTGTTCTACACGCGGGGTCTACCGACTTCGATTTTTGACCCGGTCATGGCCCTACCTTACCATCTTTTTGTGCTTGCCACTGAGCACCCCAACATCTCAAAGGTAACTCCCATCCAATACGGCACGGCCCTAGTCCTGCTTTTGCTAGTATTGTCAATCTCACTAATCGCCGCCATCATCCGTTATCGATATCGGGCCCGGAGGAAGTGGTAGGATGAAAATCAAGATAGAGACCAAAAATTTAAACGTCTGGTACGGCAACAACCAAGTCATCAAGAACTTCTCAATAAAGATACCTGAGAAAAAAATTACGGCGATAATCGGCCCATCGGGTTGCGGTAAGTCCACTTTCATCA
Organism: Hadarchaeum sp. (SeqCode); assembly: GCF_049969415.1. Lineage (NCBI taxonomy): Archaea > Methanobacteriati > Hadarchaeota (SeqCode) > Hadarchaeia (SeqCode) > Hadarchaeales (SeqCode) > Hadarchaeaceae (SeqCode) > Hadarchaeum (SeqCode) > Hadarchaeum sp. (SeqCode). The sequence goes on along the minus strand of NZ_JBMFOX010000010.1, from coordinate 33,391 downwards.
AAACCCTTAACCGGATGGTGGAGTTAACCCCGGGGGCGAGGGTCGGTGGAGAGGTTCTCGTCGACGGCAAAAACATCTATCGTCCGGATGTGGACGTGACCGAAATCAGGTGGAAAATGGGTATGGTCTTCCAGAAACCCAACCCATTTCCGAAGTCCATCTACGAAAATGTGGCCTACGGGCCAAAAGTTCACCACCTTGTCAAAAAGGAAGACCTGAACAGAGTGGTTGAGGTAAACCTGAAAAGGGCGGCTCTGTGGGACGAGGTCAAGGACAGGCTAAAGATGTCCGCCTTTGAGCTGTCGGGTGGCCAGCAGCAGCGCCTTTGCATAGCTCGGGCCCTAGCGGTGAATCCCGAGGTCATCTTGATGGACGAACCCTGCTCGGCTCTGGACCCCATCGCAACGACGAAAATTGAGGACCTGCTCTTTGACCTGAAGAAAAATTACACCATCGTTATCGTGACCCATAACCTCCAACAGGCGGCGCGGGTCTCCGACTTCACCGCCTTCATGTACTTGGGAACGCTGGTTGAGTATGGTAAAACGGAGGAGATGTTTGAGCGGCCTAGAAATAAGCAGACGCAGGATTATATTATGGGGAGATTTGGATGAAAGAACCAAAGGTGAGGAAGAAACTATCCGAAGAGCTTGAGGAACTGAAGTCGCTGATGATGGAAATGAGCTCATTCGCCACCGCCGCTGTAGAAAAGGCGGTGAAGAGCTTAGAAAAACAAGATGTCAGTTTGGCAAACAGGGTGATACGGGAGGACGATAAAATCGACGAGCTCGAGCTCGAGATTGAAAACAAGTGTATGCATATGATAGCCCTGCAGCAGCCCATGGCCAAGGACCTTCGCGTCATCGGCTCCTGCCTGAAGATAATTACTGACTTGGAGCGGGTTGGCGACCGTGCCGCCGACATCGCCCAAATCACCAAACAGCTCGCAGGAAGACCGCTGCTCAAACCGCTTGTTGACATCCCGAGGATGGCGGAACTTGCCATCGCCATGATCAAGGACAGCGTAAGGGCGTTCAAGGAGGAGAATTCACCGCTGGCCTGGGGGCTGGGCGAAAGGGACGATGAGGTGGACAGACTGGCCCAGCAAGTTAACCGGGAGTTATTTTCATTTGTTGTCGAAGATCCCAAGAAAATATCCGACGCCTTCCGCCTGATGCTCGTGGCCTCATTCCTCGAGAGAATCGCCGACCACGCCACCAACATCGCCGAAAGGGTAATCTACATGGACAGGGGCGAAAGGGTGAAAATAAACTGAAATTACCCCGCCGTCTTTCCTTTCACGGCGAGCTTCGCTCTTTCCAAAGCGGCCTTCACGAAAGCGTCAAAAACTGGCGCCGGTTTGCCGGGCCTTGACTTGAACTCCGGATGGAACTGCGTGGCGAGGAAGAACTTATGGCCGGGCAGTTCAAGGATTTCCATTCTCCTTCCGTCAACCGATTTTCCAGAAAATCTCAGCCCTTTTTTTGTGAGCCTTTCAATGTACCTAGGATTGACCTCGTAGCGGTGCCGGTGCCGTTCGCTTATCCTCTCCTTGCCGTAGATTCTGAAGGCCAGCGATCCTTTAGCTATGCGGACCTCCTGAGCCCCCAGTCTCATCGTCCCGCCCATCTCCGACACCTTCTTCTGTTCCGGCAACAGGTCGATCACAGGATATGGCGTCCTAGGATCTATCTCGGTGCTGTTGGCGCTTTTCAACCCAGCGCTCCGGGCAAACTCAACCACCGCCAGCTGAAATCCGAAACAAAGGCCGAGAAAGGGAATCGATTGTTCCCGTGCATATTTTATCGCCGCAATCTTGCCCTCGCTTCCCCTCTGCCCGAAGCCGCCCGGGACCAGAATCCCATCATAGCCACGAAGCCTGTCCAGATCCTCATCCATCCTCAATCCCTCGGCATCTATCCAGTCTATTTCAACCTTGCAATCGTTGACACCCGCCGCGTGCTTCAGGGCCTCGTTGATGCTCAAGTAGGTGTCGGGGAACCTGATGTACTTACCCACCATGGCAATCCTGATGATCTTGGTCGCTTGGTCCATCTGCTCGACGATACTTTTCCACCGGGAAATGTTCTTGCCCCGGTCCTCCAAACAAAGCCTTTCAATCAGAAGGTCTCCCAACCCCTCCTCGTCGAGCAAGAGGGGCAATCGGTAAACATTCTCGATATCGTGGGCGCTGATGACCGCCCGCTCGGGGACGTTGCAGAAGAGGGAAATCTTCCGCTTCGCATTTTCGCTGAGCGGAATCCTGCTCCGGCAGATAAGGATGTCGGGGGATATCCCGGCGGCGAGCAGCTGTTTGACACTGTGCTGGGTGGGCTTAGTCTTCTGCTCACCGACGACGTCCAAAATTGGGACTAGGGTGAGATGGACGAAGGCCACGTCCTCGCGCTTCTCCTCCAGGGAAAGCTGCCTCATGGCCTCGATGAAGGGCATGCTCTCGATATCACCAACGGTGCCGCCGACCTCGACCAAGCAGATCTCGGCGTTGCTCTCGGAGGCAACCTGGCGAACCCGGCTTTTGATGAGATCGGTGACGTGCGGGATGATCTGAACCGTTTGTCCCAAGTAGTCCCCTTTACGCTCCCTCCTGATCACCTCGCCGTAGATCTGGCCGGTGGTGATGTTGTGCTTTTTGGTCAAGTTCACGTCAAGAAATCTCTCATAATGTCCCATATCCAGATCTATTTCGCCGCCGTCATCCGTGACGAAGATCTCGCCGTGCTCGAAGGGGTTTATGGTGCCGGCATCGCAGTTCAGGTAGGGGTCGATCTTTATCGCCGTTACCCGGTAGCCACGGGACTGGAGAATTCTGCCGATGGAGGCCGTGGTTATCCCCTTCCCCAAGCCGCTGATGACGCCGCCGATCATGATCACGTACTTCATCATCTCACCCGTGGGCGATCCCGATGACCTCCCTAACACTCCTAAACTTGTGCCGGACCAAATAATCCTTTATTCCCTTCTCTATCTCACGGAAAACTCCAATTCCGCGGACGGCCAGAGCCGAGCCCACCTGAACCGCCTGAGCACCGGCCATGAGGAACTCGAGCGCGGTCCTCCAGTCGCCGACGCCGCCACAGCCTATTATCGGGACGGAGAGCCTCTGGTAGAGCTCGAAGACGCAGCGCAGGGCGATGGGGTGGATGGCGGGCCCGGAGAGGCCGCCGTAGGTGTTGGTGAGCACAGGCCTCTTGGCCTCAACATCGATCGCCATCGCCTTGACGGTGTTGATGGCGACCACGGCATCGGCGCCGGCCTCCTGGGCGGAAACCGCTGAGTCAATCAATTTATCACTGAGCCCCAGCTTGACATAGAGGGGTATCTCCAGTGCTGCTCGCACCGTCTTCACTATCTTGGCGACGGCGAGGGGGTCGGCTCCTATCTCCATCCCGTGCTTATCCACGTGGGGGCAGGAAAGATTCAGCTCTACGGCATCGGCTCCGGCCTCCTGGGCCCGGACACAGATCTCGGCAAAATCCTCGGCGCTCCTGCCGGCGACGCTGACAATCACCGGCACCTTTCCCTCCTTGGCCAAGGGCAGGTCCTCTCGGAGGTAGGCCTCGTAACCGGGGTTGGCCAGACCAACCGCGTTAATCAAACCTCCCTCGACCCCGACGACCACGGGAGTGGAATAACCCTCACGCACCTCCTGCGTCAAGCTCTTCGTTACCACGGCTCCGGCTCCGCCCTCGACGGCGGCACGCTTCAGAAGCGAACCGTTGCAGAGCACACCCGAAGCCAGCATGATGGGATTCCTCAGCCTCAACTTGCCCACCGTGACCTTCAGCATAACCTCACCTGAGCACCTGAAGCCCCTCGCTTCCTCTTTCCAAAGTCAGTTTTCAAGAGAAGGGCGCCGTCAAAGACCGGGCCGTCCGAGCAGACGCGCAGGCCCAAGGGGTCCAAGACGCAGGAACCACAGATCCCGAACCCGCACTTCATGAAACGCTCCAGCGATGCCTGAACCCTGATCCTGAGCTTGACCGCCTGCCTCACCACCTCGTACATCATCATCTCCGGACCGCAGGTCAGCACGGCCTGATAGCTTCTCTTTTTCAGCTCGGTTTTCAAAAGGTCCGTCACCAGCCCCCTATATCCCTCGGAACCGTCCTCGGTCGCCACCGTCGTTCTAATCCCCAGCCCACGCGCTTCGCCAACAAAAAGGAGTTCCTCTTTGTTCCTGGCTCCAACAAGAAAAGTGCATCTGCCCCCAGCACCGGTAATCGACTTGGCGGCATAGATCAGCGGCGCCGCGCCGTAGCCGCCGCCCACCAAGAGGAAGGACCTTCCGCTCAGGGAAAAACCATTGCCGAACGGTCCCCGCAGAAAAATTAACTCGCCCCCATCCAATCGGTGAAACTCCGCCGTGGTCGGGCCTTCGTTTGAGACCGAGATCCTGACATAACCGGCGCCGGCATCGGACACGCTCATCGGGACTTCCTCAAAGCCCGGAAGCCAGATCATGAAGAACTGGCCGGGGCGGGGCGGCTCCATCCCCTTTGATTCCAAGTAAAATGACTTTACCCGCGAGTTTTCCTCGACCGTCCTCTTTATCCTCGCCGGACGAAAGGCGAAACGGCCAAACGATTGATTGCTTGCGGCAATCTCTCCCAGAATTGAAGATTTTTCCCGCAATTTTACCCCTCAAACAGCAGGCGCGACACCAAACCACCGAGCTAGCTCTGGATATTCTTGCTCTCCTGGATGTACTTTATCACCCTCTCATAGTCCTCCCTGCTAATGAATCCCTTCAGATAGAGCTCCTGGATCAGCCGCGACGCCGTCATGAGCGAGATCAGCTTGACCCCCTTCTTGGCCAGATTCTGGGCTCCGCCCTGCTCCCGGTCCACGAGCACCATCGCATACTCCACCCTGCCGCCCCGCTCTTGGATGGCCTCGATGGCCTTCAACAGACTGCCCCCGGTGGTGACGGCATCGTCCACGATCAGTATGGATTCTCCTGGGTTTATCACGCCCTCAATCAAGCTCTTGGTTCCGTGGGTCCTCTCCTCCCTTCTGATGTAGAGAAAAGGTTTATTCAGCTTGTAGGCGACCAAGGCTCCTATCGGCACCCCCGCCGTGGCCACACCCGCGATCCGGTCAAAGGAGATCCCGCGCGACTTCAGCTCGGCGACATAGGCGCTGGTTATCAAATCAAAGAGATCTTGGTGGGAAGGAGTCGCCCTCAGGTCAATGTAGTAAGGGCTCATGAGTCCCGAGGTCAGCTTGAACTCGCCCACCATCACGCAGCGGTGCTTCGCCAGCGCCAGCGCAATTTTCTGGACGTCAATGCCCGTCTCTTTGATCTCCTTCAGGATTTCTCTGGCCCTAACCGCGGGGAATGGATCCTGAACGATGCTCCTCCCGATTATCTCGTAGTCGGCGCCGGCCGCAAGCGCCGAGCCGAAGCTTGCCCCCTGGGTGCCAACGCCGGGGGAAAAGATGATCGTTGAGGGATAGGCATTCTTGGTGCTGGTTATCAGGTGGGGGTAGGTGGCCGGGACGACGAAGCCGTCCACGCCCGCCTTGGCCGCAATCTCCAACAGCTCATTATAGTGTTTGTTAAGGTGCTCGCCGGCTCCGGGATGGCTCATTGCGCAAAGGCCGAGGACCCCTTTGTCCATCTCCTCGGCCAGGCTAACGACCTCGTCAATGCCGCCTTTGATTCCGACCGCGGCGTGGATGATGAGCGCATCAAAACCGACGTCGAAAAGTTGGGCGGCCTCAAGACGGTTGATATGGCCTATGTCAGCCATCTTAGGGTCACAGATGAAGAAGTAGCTCTTTCGGTGGGTGCTGATGATTTCCTCGACCAAGTCCAGCCCGAGACCAAAGATGAGGGGAAGACCGATCTTCACCCCCGAGACCAGACCGTCAAGCTCAGCCAAGAGGTTTTTGATCCTGGCCGCTGTGTTGAGCCTTTCCCTCAACCGCTCCTCGGGATTCTTCAGCGCATAAGGGTTGATAGGAGGGTCAAGTGCGAGCACGATCCTTGAGTCCGTCCTTTTGGTTATGTCCGCTACCAGTTTCACAAACGTTTTGCTCAAAAAGCCCGCCCATAGTTTAGTACGAAACTCATAAAAAGGTTTACGATGGTGAAGAATCACTCCTCGCCGATCCGGAGAATTTTTCTTTTGACTCCTTCCATCCTCAGCATCTCCGCCCCACATCCGCACCTGCCCTTAATCAGGCGCGAAATATCGCCCGACCTATATCTCAGCAGAGGCATGCATCTCCTGTTGAGGGTGGTGAAGACCAGCTCACCCTCCTCGCCCGGCTCCAAGGCCTCGCCTGTTTCCGGGTCCACAACCTCAATAAAAAAATCCGCCTCGTTAATGTGAAGTCCGTCCTGGGCGGGGCACTCGATGGCCACCGCCAGGCCGGTCTCTATCGTCCCATAATGGTCATAGGCCTTGCCGCCCCACACCCGCTCGACCTCCTCCCGGATTGATTCGTCGAAGGGGAAATAGCTGCAGCCACGGCTCAGGATGACCGACCTTATCCCCAGCCGGTCCAGACCACGACCCTCGGCCAGCCCGGTAATCGCGTAGATGTAGGGGTTGGAGCCAATCAACATGGTGGTCCCGTGCTCCACCATTTTATCCACCTGCTCCTCCAGAAGACCATGGCCGGTAACCACCGCCCTGGCGCCACAGATCTCCGCCGCCCGGCTGACCAAGTAATCGCACCCCCATTCAGCTTCCGGGGAAAACATTATCTGCAAAACGTCGCCCTTTCTCAACCCCAATGTCCCAAGGGCGGCGGCTATTGATGCCACGATTCTGTCCAGCTCATCCTTAGTATAAAAAACACGGATCGAGTCCAAGGTCCCTTCGGCGGAAAATCCTCTGAAGATCTGGCTCTGCGGCAGGCAACAGAAGAGATGCGGCTTGCCGATGATGTTCCTCGGCTCCGTGAACGGAATTTTAGAAAAATCCTCGAACGATTTGATATCACCGGGATTCACGTCCGCTTTCGCAAACAGCCTCCGGTAAAAGGGGCTCCTCGCAGCGATGTACTTTACCAGCTCAGAAAGCTTCTGCAGGTGGTACCTCTCGATGTCCTCACGCATTATCTTCCGATTGCCGGTCGGGAAATTTCCAGAAGCAGCGCTTTCTCCCAAACTCTGCTTTATCGCGGAGTGGATCCACTCCTCCAAGAAGTTCATCGTCGGTCCCCAACTTTTGCTTTTATTACTGGGTCCAAACTTTAAAGCCTGCTGGTCCATAATGATAACACAAGACGCTGGGAAAGGTCCGAAAATGAGGCAGAAGGCAGTTTCCATCGACGTGACCAACAGGTGCAACCTCCGCTGCCGGCACTGCTTCTTCTGGAGGGCAAACAACCCGAAGGAGCTGTCAATTGAGGGCTGGGAGGAGGTCCTTCGCAGGCTACCGAAGTTCCTCTACTGCGCCTGGGTGGGTGGGGAACCGCTGCTGCGCCCGGAACTCATCGAGACGGGCAAGGACAGCTTCGTCATTAACGAGGTGGTCACCAACGGCACCGTTCCTATACCGGACTGGAACGATGTTTCCTTTTTCATCAGCATCGATGGCACCAAGCGCTATCATGAACTCATCCGGGGAAAGGGCACCTACGAGCGAGCGCGGGAGAACATCGAGACCACCGGCGCCCGCTATCTGCTGCTGAACATGGTGGTGAACTCCCAGAACTACCGCTCCATAGAAAAATTTGTCTCGGAGTGGAGCAACTCAAGGGTGCTCTGGGTCAAGTTCAGCTTTTACACGCCGTTCATCGGAGGGGAGAACTCCCTCTTTCTGCCCTTCAGCAAGAGGAACGAGGTCATCGACAAAGTTTTGAAGCCTCTGAAGGAAAACTACGGGGATTTCATCTTCATCTCAAACAGCATCTTGGAGTCGATGAAATATCCCAACTGCTTAAAAGTGACTTCGGACTGCCCGGCAACCAAACTCATCCTCAGCTTGGACACGATGGGGAACATCAAGTACCGCAGCTGTGGTGGCACGCGCGCCTGCTACATGGGGGCCGGGGCCATCTGCGAAAAATGCGGCCACATGACTCCCCACTACCTCAGGGCCATCTACGAAGGCAGGGACTGGGAGATCATCCGCAAGTCGTTAAAGCACATGCCCAGAGCCACCGCCCTGAAGGCAATCAGGTCGCTGCTGCCGAAAAGCTACCTGCCCGGGCTGAGTTCCCAAAAAGATACTTAGGTAACCGGAGAAAAACGAGGATGGTCTGAATGTCGGAAGTGATCGGAAAAACCTGGAGCCTTTGCCCGGTCTGCCTGCACAAGCTGCCTGCGGAGAGGATTGTCGAAGGTGACAACGTTTATCTGAGCAAAGAATGCGAGAAACACGGCAAATTCAAGACGCTCATCTGGCGCGGCGCTGACCATTACAAAAAGCTGCTCAAGTTCGAGCCAGGGAGAAAAGGAGCTAAAGTCAGGCAAACGGCGAGCAAAGGTGGTTGTCCCTGGGACTGCGGGCTCTGCCCCGGCCACAAGCAAGACACCTGCCTCGCAGTCATGGAGATCACCAACCGATGCAACCTCAACTGCCGGGCCTGCTTCGCCAGCTCTGGTGGGGGCTATATTTACGAGCCGGGAATCAAAACAATCAAGGAAATGTACGGGATGCTTCTGAAAGGTTCCAAGCCCGTCTGCGTCCAGATCAGCGGCGGCGAGCCCACGGTCCGCGAGGACCTGCCGGAGATAGTTTCACTGGGGAAAAGGATGGGCATAGATTACATCGAGCTGAACACCAACGGAATAAGGCTGGCAGAGGATCCCGAATATCTGCGACTGCTTAAACAGGCCGGTCTGGACGCCCTTTACCTTTCCTTTGATGGGCTCTCGCCCAGTGTCTATCGCAAGATATCCGGCGCGAATTTGCTCAGCTCGAAGAAAAGGGCTGTTGAGAACTGCGCCGAGGCGGGTATCGGCGTCGTCCTCGTTCCGAAAATAATCAAAGACATCAACCTCGATCAGGTCGGCAGAATCATCGCCTTTGCTAAAAAATGGATCCCGACCGTGAAGGGGGTGCACTTCCAGCCGCTCAGTTATTTCGGCCGCTATCCGGATGAACCACGTGACGATGACAGGGTGACCATTCCGGACCTGCTCCACGCCATCGAGGTACAGACGGATGGTGAAGTCAAGGCGGACAACTTCATTCCCACCAGCTGCCCCGACGTGCACTGTGACGCGAGGTGCCTTTCCATCCTGCTCGAGGACGGCAAGCTCCTTTCGTTGACCAGCCTTTCTCAGAGCCCGGGACCCAGCTGCACCGATATCCCCAAGACAATCAGGGAATCCGTCGCCAGCCTCTGGAAGCTGAACCCACCGCAGAGGGGCGCGCCGAGGACTGCGCCTTGTAAATGCAAGGCCGGCAGCTGGATGGAGGTCGTTGAAAGGGCGACGGAGAACTACCTGACCATCTCAACGATGGCCTTCCAGGATGTCTGGAACATCGACCTCGAACGGCTGGAGAAGTGCTGCATTCACGAGGTAACACCGGACCTGCGGCTGATCCCCTTCTGCGCCTTCAACGTCACCTCAATCAGCGGTGAATCCCCGTACCGGCACCAGGTTCTGTCAAAATACGCCAAGTGAACCAATTTTTAGAAAGCCGCTCCACCCGGACCAAGATTTATCAATAATTGTTGGGCGTCAATAAGTAACAAATTTTGGTCTCTATCTTGAAGGATTTTCGCCGAAGTCATTGCAGTAGCTGGAGAATATCTCCGAGGTGTAGGTGGCCAAGTCCCTAGTGTCCTTCTTCGAGGTGGTAAGCCCGACCTGATTAATGGAAAACTCGTTGTCGCACCGGGGGCAGCGGGTGTATTCACAGCCTAGGACGGACTCAGGACAGCCGCGGCAGGCCACCGCCCTCGCGTAGATGAGGCTGAACTCAAACCCGCATTTGGGACATTTCAGGTTCCTGGTGGCCTTCAAAAGCCGCGGACTGCCGCCCAGCTTCTCCAGACAGCCCGACAGCATCACCATCCCCCCGAGTCATGCCCTCTTTTTCTCGAAGAGGCACATGGCCGTGCAAAGCGTCTTGTTGACGATGTTCTCCTCAAAAAAGCCCGCGCCACAGTCCGGACAGACCATGACCGGCGCCTGTCGCGTGATACCTAGGTAGGAAACGTTCATGCTCGCGCGGACGGTGTTTTTATTGCATTTTTCACAGCGCCAAGGCTGAACATCATCGGGTACCGGATCCGTGACCTCCTTCTCTTCCATCCGGTGGGCATAGGCCGTCACGATCTCAAAGACATCGCCTGCCTTGCGGTAGACGACGTAAATCGTGGTCGACCCTATCCGCTTTTTGGCCAGACTCTGATCCTCCTGAATTAACTTTTCCCGCGTCTCCTCACCGTGCTGAACTACTTCCTTCAATTGCTCAACCGGGATGCCCCTTTCCTCGGCCAGTTTCTTTACCTCATCGCTCACTCTTATCTCGACCATGTTCATCACCCCTCATACCTCCCAAAATCCCTCGCCGCCCTTACCATGGCGTGGAGGCTCGAAGCCGGTGAGCCGTGAGGACACTCACAGGCCAGTCCTGAGATGAAGCCGTTGGGGCTGTCCTTCGCGGCTAGGATCTGCTCCTTCGCCATCTCATAGACCTGGGTGGGTGAACCGGAAAAGGCCAGAGTGGTGTCGATGTTGCCCATCAAGGTGGCGCGCCTGCCGTAGAGCTGCTTCAGCTTCTCCAGCGGGAACGGCTTCCTCCCTTCATACCCAATCTGCATGACGGTGAAGGGTGTGAAGATGGTGTCCTTCCACAGCTCCCAGTCCTTGGCATGGTTGCCGCAGTGGTGGTACCATATCTGCGGTCCCGCGCCTATCTTCAGGGCCTTCTTGACCAGCTCCGAGACGTACCTCACGCCGAACTCCTTGACCTGCCTCGGCCCCAGCAGGTCGCTGCCGGCAACCGTCGAACCGGTCACGATCATGGCGCTTCCGTACCTCTCAACTAGGGCCCGGCAGCCGTTGAGCGAGGTCTCCATAAACTTCTGAATCAGCTTGTGGCACAACGGCGGGTTCCTGAGCGTCATCACCAGAAATTTTTCCAGACCTATGAGCTGGGAGGCATTGGCCTCGGGGTGAAAGGCGAAGTAGAGGGGAACGAACCAGTTGGGGTAGTTATCCCGCACATAATCGAAGGCCTCGACAAAGGAAGTGTAGGTGGGGCCCTTTTTGATCTCTTCCTCGCTGACGGCCTCCAGCTTGTCGATGTCCTCAGGCGTCTTTATCGCGTTTTCCTTGACGCGAGGTGGCTGGTTCTCCGGCCACTCGAGCTTGTTCCCCATCTCCTGCTCCCAGACGTGGATGGTCGGCCACCAGTGGGCCACGGGTATCAGGTCAAAGGCCTCATGGGCGGCGATGACGGAGGCGATGCCACGCCTGGGTTCAAGATACCATTCCTTGGCGGACATCCCGGCTAGGCATCCTGCCTCGGACAACAGGATGGGATCCACGTCAATTCTGTCATAAGGTTTGTCCACAAATGGCGCGGCGAACCTCTTGATGGCGTGTTCCACCCACTTGGGATCGGGATCCACGATGTATTTCAAAGCCACACCAATGAAACCAAGTCACGTTCCCTTTTATCTTTTTTGAAGGGCTTGCAGAACAAACGTTGATTGGCGGGCCCGGTGGGATTTGAACCCACGATATGCAGCTTTCCTCGCCGGGATAGAAGGCTTGCGGGTGTCCTCACTTGCCGCCTTATCCTAGCTAGGCCACGGGCCCGAGTAAACTATCACATCACGATTTAATATTTGTGCGGCGATTATGAGTTGACATTCATGCCCAGGCTCTTCGGGACCTTCGGAGTCAGAGGAATCGTCAACAAGGAATTGACGATAAAGACCGCGCTTGAGCTCGGCCAGGCGCTGGCGACCGATCTGGGCAACCGGGGCAGGGTCGCCTTGGGGCGGGACAATCGAACCTCGGGCGAAATGCTCGAGCTGGCGCTGGTCGCCGGTCTGAACTCCGGAGGCTGCGATGTCGTCAGGTTGGGCTTGACCCCGACCCCGGTGCTGTCTTTTGCGACCAGAAGCTTCGGCTGCGATGCCGGCGTCATGATAACCGCCTCGCACAACCCTGCCGAGTACAACGGGATTAAATTCTGGGATCAAGAGGGCGCCGGTTTTCAGCGCTGGCGCGAGGACAGAATCGAGCGCATCATGTCCCATGGGCCCAAGCTGGTGGGCTGGCGCGACATCGGCCGCTCGGAAAGGGTTGAGGCCTTACCGCTTTACTTCGACGCCATCCTGGAAAGAGTCCCAAGGTTCCGACGGGGGTTGAAGGTGGTCGTCGACTGCGCCAACGCGGTGGGCAATCTAGTCACGCCAAGTCTGCTCCGAGAGCTGGGTTGCCAGGTGATTTCACTCAACAGCCAGCTTGACGGGACCTTCCCGGGTCGAAAACTGGAAACAATCCCGGAGAACCTGAACGGATTGGCTAAGGCTGTCGTCAGCTGCAAGGCCGACCTTGGAGTGGCCCACGACGGCGATGCTGATCGAACCCTCGTCGTTGACGAACGGGGAGAAGTGATCAGCGGGGACAGGGTCTTCGCCCATGTGGCCCTGCACTACTTGCGCGGGAAATCTAGGCCAAGAATTCTAACCACCGTGGCCACGAGCTCAGTCTTGGACGATGTTGCCGCTAAGCTCGGCGGCGAAGTCGTGAGGACCAAGGTCGGTGAACCAGAGCTGGTCGAAGAAATCCGCAAAAATGGTGGTGACATCGCCGGCGAGGAAAACGGCGGCGTAATCTTTCCGGACTGGCTGCTCTGCAGGGATGGAATCATGACGGCGGTTCAGTTTATCGCGGCCTTGGACAGCACCGATATGAAGGCCTCAGAACTAAATCTGACCCTGCCCAAATACTTCCAAGTCAAGCGAAGGCTGGAGTGTCCCGATGAGAAAAAAGCAAAGGTGCTCGCAAGATTAACCAAGAGATTTTCCAGATACCGAACCAGCCACATGGACGGCCTGAGAATAGAGCTTGAGGAAGGCTGGCTCCTGCTCCGACCCTCCGGAACCGAGCCCATTTTCCGCTGTTTCGCCGAGGCCAAGACGGAAAAACAGGCCAAAGCACTTGCCGCTCTCGGGATGAGGGAACTGAAGGCCGCCATAAAGGGAAGCTGAGCTACCGGGCGGCCGGGCTGTAATCGCCAAAAATCTTGATCTCGGCACCGCAGCTGGGGCACCTGTGGTCCCGGATCTCATAGCGGAGGATGTCAAATCCAAATCTCTCGATGAGCAGCTTGCCGCACTTCGGGCAGTAGGTGTTATCTCCCTTGTGGCCGGCAACGTTGCCGATGTAAACGTAGTGGAGGCCTTCCTCTTTGGCAATGCTCAGGGCCAGCTCAAGCGTCTTCACCGGGGTCGGCTCCCGATCGGTCATCCGGTACATGGGGAAAAAGCGGCTGAAATGGGTGGGGACCTCAGGGCCCAGCCGCTCCACTTCCCACCGGCAAAAATTTCGAATCTCCTCTGGACGGTCATTCTCTCCAGGGATGATCAAGTAGGTGGTCTCAAGGTGAATCCCGTTTTCCACCATCCACTCGCAGGTCCTCAACACCGGCTCAATTCCGGGGGCCGAGCAGACCCGACGATAGAAGTCATCGGAGAAGGCCTTGACATCAACGTTGGCCGCGGTGAGATAGGGTTTGATCTCCTCCCAGGCCTCTATGTTCATGTAGCCGTTGGTGACGTAGATGTTGTAGATTCCGGCGGCGTGGGCCAGCTTAGCGGTGTCGTACACGAACTCAAACCAGATTGACGGCTCCGAGTAGGTGTAGGAGATGCTTGGGCAGCGGTACTTCTGGGCCATCTCCACCACCCGTTCCGGCGGAATGTTCTCGTGGTCGACCTCCTCGATGCTGGCCTGCGAGATCGTCCAGTTCTGGCAGTGGCGGCAGGAGAGGTTGCAGCCGGCCGTGCCGATGGAAAAGGTATCGCTGCCCGGCAGGAAGTGGTAAAGGGGCTTCTTTTCCACGGGATCTATCGCCATCGACGTCACGGAGCCGTAAATCAGGGTGTAAAGCTGGCCGCGATCGTTTAACCTTGTCCGGCAGTATCCGGTCGCCCCCATGGGAATTACGCAAAGACGGGGGCAGAGGCGACACCGGACCTTGTCGCCGGGCAATGGCTCGCCAAACCGCGCCGGCCTTTTCATGCGCTCACTTCAGTATTACTTTCTCCCCAAAGAATTAAGCTTCACCTGTTTCCCAGAGGACCCAAACTTTTCTTATAGCAAGCGTGATATCAAGTGGGGATGGGATGGTTGAAAAACAGGGAGAAATCGAGCGCGGCGCTGAGGAGATAATCGCTTCCTTCCTCAAGGCCACCGAAAATTTGCCGGAGATAAAGGAGACCTACTATAGTTTGGAGGCCTACAACGTTGTCCGCCCCGACGATGAACCATCTCCTCCGGAGGAGTGCGCGGCATTTCGCAGCCGGTTCCTCTCCCTGATGCCCAAGTCGGATGAACTGGGCAACCTCAAGGTGGAAGTGGCGAAATGGTCAAAGGAACGCTAGAAAAACTGGCCGAAATCAGGCGCGGTGAGCTTTCCGCCGTTGAAAACGTCTCTTTATCGCTGGAGCGCATCAAGAAGCTGGACAAAAAGATCAACTCTTTCATCGAACTCAACCCCAACGCCTTAACCGAGGCCGAGGCCGTGGACCGGAAGATAAAAAAAGGCGAAAGGGTGGGAAGGCTGGCCGGACTGACCATCGGGATAAAATCAAACATCAACGTTGCCGGCCTGAGGGTAACCTGTGCTTCTCGCACCCTTCAGGATTACATCTCCCCCTACGATGCTGAGGTAATCAAGAGGATCAGGGTTGAAGACGGGATAATAATCGGCATGAACAACATGGATGAATTCGCCTGTGGCTCCAGCGGGGAGTCCAGCGCCTTCGGTCCGACCGAAAATCCTGCCGCTCCGGGACATATCCCCGGGGGATCGAGTAGCGGGAGCGCGGCGGCGATCGCGGCAGGGTTGTGCGACCTCTGCCTGGGAACTGACACCGGAGGGTCCATAAGGAACCCGGCCAGCCACTGCGGCGTCGTCGGCTTCAAGCCCACCTACGGCCTCGTGCCGCGGCAGGGGCTGATCGACCTAGGCATGAGTCTCGACCAGATCGGGCCGTTGGCGGCAGATGTCTCGGGCGCGGTGCTGATGCTGGAGACGATTGCCGGCCGAAGCGACAACGAATGCATCATGCTGAACGTGGACAAGGTGAGCTACTTAGAAAAGCTACGGGATGTCGATCTCAACGGGATACGTGTCGGCATCAGCAGGAAGTTCGCGGAGCTGGCCGATCCAGCAATCATGGATGTCATCGACAAACAGATTGAAAAACTGCACGACCTAGGTGCCGAAATTGTTGAGGTCGACCTGCCCAACCTTGAACGGGGGCTGCCAGCTTACTACCTCATCGTCTCGGTAGAATTCTTCTCCGGGACCAGAAAGTTTGACGGGCGTAAATACGGGAGGAGGATCGAGGAAGTCTGCGGCGAAGAGGTGCTGAGGCGGATCCTGCGCGGACGCTACATCAGCCAGAAGGAGTACCGGGGGAAATTCTACCAAAAGGCACTTCAGGTCAGAACTCTGATCAAGCGGGAGTTAATGGCAGCCTTTGAGAAGGTCGACGTCATCGCCGGACCCACCGTACCTAAGCTCCCCCATCGAATCGGGACTAAGCTCACGCCCATGGAGATGTACGCCTATGACTATCTCACCATCCCCGCCAATCTGGCCGGAATCTGCGCCGGCGTTATCAAGGCCGGAGAAATTAACGGCATCCCAGTGGGTCTTCAGATCCAGGGCAAGGTACTAGGGGAGCTGGAGGTGCTCCGGGTGATGAAGGCGCTGGAGGCGACCGAATGAACGTAAGGATAGGGTTTGAGGTCCACCAGCAGATCGCGACGAGGCGCAAGATGTTCTGCAACTGCCCGACGAACTATCAGGAAGTTCCGCCCAACACCAACGTCTGCCCCATCTGCACCGGCATGCCCGGCGCCAAGCCGCTGCCACCGAATAAAGCAGCGGTCGAGGCCGCGGTGGAAATTGCCCTGATGCTGGGGTGCGAGGCTGTCACCGACCAGACAATCTACATCCAAAGGAAGCACTACGATTATCCCGACCTGCCGAGCGGGTACCAGCGCACGAGCCTACCGATTGCCCGCGGAGGAATTCTCCAGGGCGTTAGAATCAGGGAAATTCACCTTGAGGAGGATCCCGGGCAGTACGACCCGACGACGGGGAGCGTGGACTACAATCGTTCAGGAGTGCCTCTGGTGGAAATCGTCACTGAGCCGGACCTGAAGTCACCAGAGGAGGCCCGCAAATTTCTGCGCGCCCTGATCCGCGTCTTGGAATACACGGGAAAGGTCAGGCCGGAAGCAGGCGGGTCGATGAGGGCCGACGTCAACATCTCCCTCGAAGGCGGCGGCAGGGTAGAGGTCAAAAACATCAACTCGGTAAAAGGTGCCTACCGCGCGCTCAAGTTCGAGATACTCCGGCAGCGGGAAAGGCTGAGGAAGGGACTGAGCGTGGAAAGGGAGACTAGGGCTTTCCTCGAGAGCCAGATGATCACCGTGCCCATGAGGGCCAAGGAAACGGAGGAGGACTACCGCTACATACCTGACCCTGACATCTTCCCGCTCATCCTCGAGCAGTCCTGGGTTGGGAAGATCCGGGAAGAAATGGCTGAGCCACCCCATCTTAGGGAGAAGCGGCTGATGGAGAAATACAGGATATCACCGGCGGCGGCCGAGGTCATCGTCAGCGAGAGGGAGCTAGCCGATCTCTACGAAAAGGTGGCCAGTGAAGTCGACCCCAAGCTGGCGGCAAACTGGTTTAAGACCAAGCTCAGGAAGGTGCTCAACTACATGAAGCTCCGGGCCGCCGATATCCGATTCACGCCGGCACAGCTCGCAGCGCTGCTCCGAATGGTCGAAGAAAAACGCGTAACTCCTGAGCAGGGGGAGCTAATCCTCCGGGAGCTGGCTCAGAAACCAGCCGACCCAGAGAAGATTATGCTGAAGCTGGGCTTGGTTCCCCTTAAGAAGACGGAGTTGGTGGCTGCAATTGACAGGGTGATCCGAGAGAACCCAAAGGCTGTGGAGGACTACCTCTCGGGAAAGAAGGAGGCCATCAATTTCTTGACGGGAAAGGTGCTCGCCCTTATAGGAGGTAGGGCTGATCCGAGGGAAATCACCAAGCTGCTGATGTCAAAAATAAAGGGAGAATAGATTTCTCACGATTTCTATCGATCTCAAAAACTGTTTTAATTAGGCAAAACAACGCAAATGTGAACCGTATGTCGATAAAAAAGATGGTACTCCCGCCATTACTTCTCTTAATTTTAATAGCAGGTATAATTATTCTTTCAAAAAATCCGGCACAGCCTTCCGGTGAAACCAAAATCACCCCGGCGGACCCCATCAAATTTTCCAATGGATTTTTCATAGGGATTCTGCCAACGCCGGAGGAAGGGCAAACATTCGAGCAAGCCTATTTGGAGGCTTCAAAATTTGCTCAATTTTCTCCCGTTTGGGGAAAGCCGACACCATTTTATAATCTGGCCAACGAACTGGCTGGGCAGTGGGGCCAAACTTTCGTGGAACACTACATCAGGGGCAACGGCATGTTCCCCATCATCCAGATGTCCTTTATCAATCAGGGGTTAACGCTTGTGACGCCGCCCGGGTTAGATGATGCGACCATGGATGACTCGAGGTGGAGAGAGGCCTACAAACAAGCTGTCCTCGACGTGGTAAAGGTATCAAGGCCGCTCTACCTATCCATCGGCAACGAGGTCAACCGCTGGTACGAAAAATACGGCGCAAACGAAAATGATCCCAACGGATTTCAGCACTACGTGAGCCTCTACGAGGAGATATACGATGCTGTGAAGGAAATATCTCCCACGACCAAAGTATTCTGCACCTTCGCCAGAGAAATGGTAAACGAGGGGAGGGAGGCGGATATTTCCATACTCACTATGTTTAACCCAGACAAAATGGATCTCTTGGCCTTCACCAGTTATCCCTACGCCGTGGCAGGCATAAATGAACCTTCAGATATTCCCCAAGACTACTATTCTAAATTGTTCAACTACATTCCGAACAAACCATTTGGTTTCAGCGAGCTAGGCTGGCCTTCGATCGATGCCTTCGGTGGCGAACGGGGGCAAGCCGATTTTATCACCAAAACCTCGGGGCCGCTTACGAAAGAGCAAGGGATGAACTTACAGCTTTTTGGCTGGGCCTGGCTGCATGATCTGGATAAAGATGACCGCTTAGGGCTGCTGAAAAGAGATGGAACAGAAAAAATTGCCTACTCGGTGTGGAAGAATCTGCTCTCGCAGAACTGACAAAATGATTTCGTTAGTAACCATACATTTTCTCTGGTTTGGTCGAGAGCTCAAAATCCTCATGGATCCGGCTCGGCGGTAGAACCTTGGCCACCGCCATTTTGAAGTCGGCCTGCGTCACCTGATCCCTTCCACCTCTGATTGCAAACATCCCTGCCTCAGTACAGATCGCCTTGATGTCGGCACCGGTCGCTTTCTCGGTGGCCTTGGCTAGAGCCTTGAGGTCAACGTCCTTGGCCAAGTTCATCTTCGCCGTGTGGATCTTGAAGATCGCATATCTGGCCGACTCGTTCGGCAACGGGAAATAAATCAACCTGTCGAATCTTCCCGGACGCAGCAGTGCCGGGTCAAGGATGTCGGGACGGTTGGTCGCGGCGAGGATTCTCACATCGCCCCGCGGATCGAAGCCGTCGATTTCGGCCAAGAGCTGCATCAGAGTCCTGTGCACCTCCCGGTCGCCGCTAGTTGAAACGTCCATGCGCCTGGCCCCGATGGCGTCGAGCTCATCGATGAAGACGATTGACGGAGCCCGCTCCCTAGCCAGCTCGAACATCTCCCTGACTATCCTCGCTCCCTCCCCGATGTACTTGTGAACCAGCTCCGAACCGACCACCCTGATGAAGGTCGCCTTGGTCTCGTGGGCCACGGCCCTAGCCAGCAGCGTCTTTCCTGTACCTGCCGGCCCGTAGAGCAGAACCCCTTTGGGAGGATCTATGCCCACCTTGGCAAAAAGATCCTTCCTCAGCAGGGGCAGCTCCACGGTCTCCCGAATCTCCCGAATCTGCTCCTCAAGCCCTCCGACATCGGCGTAGGTGACCGTGGGCGCCTCGTCAACTTCCATACCCAGAACCAAGGGATCCTTCTTTGACGGCAAGATCTCCATGATGCTCAGGTTCCGCTGGTTGAGCGCCACCCTGACCCCGGGCTTGAGATCCTCGGGCTTGATAAACTGTGAAGCCGTGACCACGAAGTGAGGCCCAGCGCTGCTGCGCACGATGGCGCGGCCATCCTCCAAGACATCTATAAGCGTCGCTGCCACTAGTGGCGGGGCCCGCATCCGGTCAAACTCGGCTCGCAAGCTCTGCAGCTCCCGCTCCATCTTCAGGTACTGGCTCTCGATGATGCGCTTCTCGTGTTCGAGATCACGGACGCGGCGCTCGAGTCCCTGGATGTAGTCCGCCACGTAGGACTCGTCGCTGGAGCTGGGTTTTGATTTTGTAGAATCGGACAACTTTGATCCCGTTCAATAATATTGTAAGACCTTAATAAAGTTTCAGTGGAAGTTCAGGTCATTTTTTAAATAAACTAGAGAAAGTTGGCCCAAAACACAATCAAAAACAGCCACTCTGACTATTCCATCAGAATTCTCGATGGTCTCACCCATAAATTTTTGCCAGCATGGTGAGGTTTAATTGAGGGACATGCGCGTTATTCTCGTCGAACGCCTGACGCCTGGAGAACAGCCCAGCCTGAATGAGCTGGAAGCGCTGGTTAAGACGTTAAACTATGAGGTGGTGGCGAAGGTGCAGCAGTTCCGCCCCCCTGATCCTGCCTATCAAATCGGAAGAGGTAAGGTGAAAGAGCTGGCCGCGCTGGTCAAATCCAATCAGGCAGAGCGAGTAGTTTTCCGCAACCAGCTGACCCCTTCCCAAGCCTACAAGCTTTCGCGTCTGGTCGGCGTGGAGGTCGTCGACAGGTTCCAAATTGTCCTGGAAATCTTCGCCATGAGGGCGGGTTCACCTGAGGCGAAGCTGCAGATAGAGTATGCCCGGCTGAGATACGAGCTGCCTAAGATTCGGGAACAGATTAAGGCACTCCTCTCGGTGGAGCAGCCGGGTTTCCGCGGTGGTGGTGAGTACGAGGTTAACGTGAGGTATGACATGGTCAAGCGCAAGCTGGCCAACCTGCGCCGGAAGTTGAAGTCCTTGGAAAAGACCCGGGAGGAGCGGCGCAAATTCAGGAGAAAAAGAGGGTTCAAGCTGGTGGCGCTGGCCGGCTACACCAACTCGGGAAAGTCAACGCTGCTGAATGCCCTGACCGATGCCCGGGCCGAAGTGGATGATATGTACTTTACCACCCTGATGCCTAGAACCCGGGCGCTCAAGTCAAGCAGGATGATCCTACTCACCGACACAGTCGGCTTCATCGACGACCTGCCACCGTGGCTCTTCGAGGCGTTCAAGGCCACGCTTGAGGAAATCTATATGGCGGACCTAGTGGTGCTGCTGGTGGACGCCTCGGACTCTGTCCCGGAAATGATAAGGAAGCTCAGGACATCGCAGAAGATCTTGGCTGGCTATCATGTCAAGACGATCACCGCACTCAACAAAATCGACCTAATAACTGAGGAAGAACTCAAGCGCAAGATGGAAGTGCTCCACAGCATGACCTCAACCCTGGTGCCGATATCAGCTGCCCGAGGCACCAACCTGGACGCGCTGTTGGAGTCTATTCGCACCAACGCCTAACAGCATTTAGCTCCGGAAATCTCAATATTAAGCGATGGCCAAAGTCGTAGTTTTACGGATGGGGCACCGAATTAACCGGGACAAGCGGGTGACCACCCACGTGGGGCTGGTCGCGAGGGCTTTCGGCGCCGACGGAATGATCATCGCCAACGTCAGCGACGCGTCGGTTGAAACCAGCATCAGGAAGGTGGTCAAGAACTGGGGCGGGGAATTCTTCGTGGAAAGCGGAAGACCTTGGAAGACCGTCGTGGAGGATTGGCGCCGGAAGGGTGGCATGGTTGTGCACCTGACAATGTACGGATTGCCAGTCGATGAGATGATAGACAGGCTCAGGGGCCGAGAAATCTTGGTCATCGTGGGGGGAGAAAAAATGCCGGGTGAAATCTTCAAGATAGCTGATTTTAACGTTTCCGTGGGCAATCAACCACATTCGGAGATAGCGGCGCTAGCCATTTTTCTTGATAGACTTTTTTACGGTTCTGAGCTGAAAAAAGAGTTCAAAAACGGAAAAATGAGGATAATTCCGACAGAAAAGGGTAAAAAAGTTGAAATAAGGACTTGAAAAATCCCCCAACTTTGTTTTAATTCCCGTTAGTTATATTTACAAAAAGAGACAAAAAATTTAAATGCTGGAAATGGTGGTCCCATGGCAAAGGCAGCTTCTAAGAGAACAGAAAAGACGAAGAAAAAAAGCAAGGAAGAAAAAAAGCAGGTGAAAAAAACAGGTGCTGCTTCGGCAAAAAAGGCAAGAAGCAAGGTCCAGCCAGTAAAGGTCGAGGCAAAGACCGTACCGCTGGAGAACCCCACGATTTACGAGCTTCTTCACCAAATAGCCGGAGAGCACGGTTATACCGTGGCCAAGGCCATCGTCTCGGAAGAGCTGACCGATGAGGAAATTGCCAAGCGGACCGGGATTCGGCTCAACCTCGTCCGCAGGATATTGTACGATCTCTACGACAACCGGGTGGTCAGCTACCGGCGGGTCCGCGACGAAAACAGCGGTTGGTATATTTACTACTGGAAAGTCGACCCTGAGCGCGCGCTGGCATATGTCAAAACCAACCGCCAGCTTCTGTTGCAAAGGCTCGAGGAGCAACTAGAGAAGGAGAAGAACACCATCTATTTTTCCTGCAGCAACGGTTGTCCTAAGGTCACGCTGGAAGAGGCCTCGGAAAACGATTTCAAGTGCCCGAAATGCAAGGGCAAGCTGGAGCCGTACGACAACTCGGCCATCATCGTATCCCTTGAGCGCCGGATCCAGGCGCTACGCGAACAGCTGACCCAAGCTTGAATTTTTGCTGCCGCTTGCCTTTTTATAAATGGTCGGCCCAAAGACGCGGCGGGGATGTGCTGCAAAGAACTGAAAAGAGAATTTTCGCCGAAGAGGTGGACTTCACCAATGGACGGACCGAACGTGCCTCAACCAGCGATGAAAAGGTTAATGAGTTCGGGGCCGTCTGCGATGTCAGCGTTCTGACCACTCGTGATAACTTTGAAAAGTCGCGGCAGATTTTTAGCGGCGGCGGGCTCTATCTGCCCTCGGCGACCTACAGCTGGCTATCGCGCGACAAGTTGATATCGGTGCGGGGGCTAACGGTCGGATACAGCTTGGTCAACCAGTTCGTGCGTGACGGCGAACTGATTGTCGTCTATCTGCCCGAGCTGCTGGATGAGATCTCGCGAAGGCTGCTTTACGGGGCTGAGCGAGAAATACCGCTCACCGATCTCAGGGCCTCCATGCTGGCGGCCTATCTTAAAATGCCAATCCTGACCTTCGGCGACCAGCTCATCGAACGGCTGAGCGACCACCTAGGTGCCAAGACTATCTGGCGACTGGACGTTCATCCGGACAGAGGTTCGCTGCTAACGGCGATTGACCTCTACTGGGAGCTCGCCTCCGACCTGGGCAGTTACCTGTCACGCCACCAAAATAACGGCGTTGAATTTGAGGTCCTGGTGGAGGAACTTAGACGGATCAAGCTGGATAGCCTGAGGATGAGGACCGCGCGCATGTTGAAAAACAGCCCGCAACCGCCAGGCTCGGGGAGTTTGAACCTCGCCTATGTTGGGTGGGACATCACCACCATAATGCGCGAATATTTGGAGCAAAAGATAATCCCGCCCGAGGTGGCGAGGGGGCTGTATGAGAAATCACTGCTGCTAATAGCCAGCCTAGATAAGTGAGCACCGCCACTCAGATTCCCAGCTTCTTCCGTTTTGACTCCACATGGGCTAGGATGGCGTCGGCGGCTTTGACCGGGTCCTTCTCCACGTTGATCTTGCCCCCGGTGACCAGCTCACAATCACAGGTCAGTAGTTTCACCAAGCTAGGTGCACCGGTGACCGTGGGGATGGGGTTAACATAGGTGAAGAGGCCTAGAGCAAGCGAGAAGATGGCGTCGATGGTGGCCTTCTGCTCCATGTACTCGGGGGCCGCAGCTGCGACGGGGAGGTCGGAAATGTCAACGCCACCCAAGGATTTGGAAATTTCAGCCAAGAGGTCGGCCAAGCGTCCGGTGTCCGTGCAGGTGCCGTAGCTTAAAACAGGTGGTATCTTAAGCGCTTCGCAGATCTTCCTCAAGCCGGGTCCAGCCAGCTCCTTGGCCTCTGGGGAGCAGAGGCCGGCGACCTGCATCGCTGCGTTGCCGCAACCCATCGAAAGAACCAGTAGGTCCCGCTTGATCAGCTCCTTGGCCAAGGCCACGCTGTGCACGTCTTGGCCGTGGTCTCTGAGCGTGGTGCAGGAAACCAGCCCCACCACCCCGCGCAGGGTGCCTCTCTTGATTGCCTCCAGAAGTGGGTCCAGAGTCCCGCCCAGGGCCTCCAAAATGCTCTCCGTGGAGAAACCGACGACCGCCTCCCTCGTGGGCAGACCGAATATCGGCTCAACGGAGGCCTTACGTTCCCTGAAGTTATCTATCGCCATCTGCAGCAGCTGGGCGGCCTGCTGCTCCGCTTTCTCAGGGTCATAGTTCACCCTGTCTTCTACCCCTTCAAAGGCGACCAACTCGCTGACCGGAACCAGCTTGAACTTGTACCTCTGGGCATACAGGGGATCAATCGGCATGGAGCAGTTCATGTCGGCGGCGAAGAGGTCGACGCAGCCGCTGGCTAACACCGCCTCCTGCATGATCCAGTTTCCGGTAAAGCCGTAGAACACATCGTCCATCTCGCATCGCTGAATCATCTCCTGCCCCGTCTCGATGTTGGCGATGACGCGAAGTCCTTTTGCCCCGGCAGCTTGCGCCCTTTCCTGCCATTCTGGTCTCCTCGCCAGCTGAACTAGGGCAAACCCTAAGAAGGGCTCATGGCCGTTGGGCAGCACGTTCACGTAATCCGGATCCAAGACGCCTAAGTCAACGCGCATCCGGTGCGGTCGGGGAATTCCGTAAAGGACATCCTGGCAGAACTCGTTGACGATCTGGCTCTGGTAGGCCATCGCGATGCTGAGCCGCATGGCCTTGAGCGACAAGCTCACGTAGTAGCCGTCGACGTTGGTGAGGCAGGAACTCGTCGCCAGCAGCAGCTCACCATAGATGCCTCCCGGAAAAATTCCCAGCCGTCTCCAGAGCTCCTGGCGTGGTTCTGGAGCCAGGGCTCTTACAATTTGGCTGGGCTCGGTGTAACTTCGATTGAAATCCGATTCCACGAAATCACACAGCCTGAGCGCGATTTCATCGATCGGCCCCGAGACATCAACCCCCAGCCGCTCCGCGAAATTCCTCAGCTTGCCCGGTTCCCTGATCTCAAACATCGTTTTTCCCTCGGCCGTGGCGCGCAGCGTCTTGATGGTCTGCTCGGTGTGGTAGTGGTAGGTCGAGGCACCCAAGATATTTCTCAACAGGGACATGCGCGCGGCCATCCCGTCCGCCGTTATCCCGCAGACGCCCCTCTTCCCGGTAGAAGCATCGGCGCGGCAAGGGCCGTTAGAGCACAGGTCACATCTTGTTCCCGCCTGACAGAAGGGACATCTTCGATCGGGGTCGCCACCCAACCCCTGAGCTTCGTATCGATCCCAAATGTTGGTAATTCCATCCCTCTTGATCCGCTCGTAGGCTCTGAGAACGGAGGGATGGTAAGAAATCCTTTTCTCGTCTATTAAATCTCCACCCACATAACTGCGTTATTTTTCTTTAAAACATTACCCGCCCATCGGAAAATTTTAAGTAGACTCAGGTTCAGGGAAAAACGATGATATGGACTTAAAAACCCTCTACAAGGTCAGCTACGGCCTGTATGTGGTGAGCTCAAAATTTGGCGAGAAACCGAACGGTCAGATTGCCAACACCGTTTTCCAGACCACCTCAGAACCCCCGACCGTGGCCGTCTGTCTCAACAAGAAAAACCTGACCCATGAGATCGTCCAAAAGAGCAAGGTGTTCGCGGTATCAATACTGGCCAAGGACACGCCGTTAAAGTTCATCGGCGACTTCGGCTTCAAAACGGGGCGAGAAACGGACAAGTTCCAGGAGGTCGATTATAAGATTGGCGTCACCGGCGCCCCCATCGTCCTGGACAACGCCGTGGGGTATCTCGAGGCCGAGGTGATCAACAGCTTGGACGTGGGCACTCACACCATTTTCATCGGAAAAGTGGTCGATGCCCAGATGATCAAGGACGCGGAACCGATGACCTATGCCTACTATCACGAGATAAAGCGGGGGGCTTCTCCGCCGACGGCTCCGACCTACCTCAAGGAGGAAAAGCCGGCTAAACCGCCCGCGGGTCAAAAATACAAGTGCACCATCTGCGGCTATATCTATGATCCGGAAAAGGGCGACCCTGACTCCGGAATCAAACCCGGGACGCCGTTTGAGGAGCTGCCGGAGAACTGGGTCTGCCCGATATGCGGTGCCGACAAATCTGCCTTTGAAAAGCTGTAGGACATCCAACCAAAGACTGAAAAACTGGCCACCTTCACATGAAGGCCTTAGCGTCCTCCTCTTCCCCGGAACTCATCCTCTCAAACTCTTGCACCGCCTCCTCTATGCTGAGGCCACCGGAGCGGCTTGGCGAGCGCCTCTGCCGGATCTTCACAAAGATGGGGTAGTTCACCGCCTCGCCGACAATGAGCGCCTCGCCCACCGGCAACGTGGAGATCATGTCC
The DNA here is from genome assembly GCF_049969415.1 of Hadarchaeum sp. (SeqCode). Classification (NCBI taxonomy): domain Archaea; kingdom Methanobacteriati; phylum Hadarchaeota (SeqCode); class Hadarchaeia (SeqCode); order Hadarchaeales (SeqCode); family Hadarchaeaceae (SeqCode); genus Hadarchaeum (SeqCode); species Hadarchaeum sp. (SeqCode). The sequence goes on along the minus strand of NZ_JBMFOX010000010.1, from coordinate 7,411 downwards.
GCGGCCTCCTTGGTTATCGACTCGGAAGACTGCTTGATGTGTTCCAGGTCATACGGATTGGTTATGCGCAGTATCACGTTGGTGCTGGCTTGGGAGAGCACCGTTGTCGACAGCCTCACGGGGCGCTGGGAAATGAGCATCAATGAGGCGTAGAACTTGCGACCCTCTCTGGCGATAGTCTCCAGCGCCGGCCTAGAGATCGCCGCTTCTCTGGAATCGCCCGAAGGACAGAACTGATGGGCCTCCTCCAGACAGAGCAAAAAGGGAGGCACGCGATTTCGCTTCCGGGCCTGAAACAGCCTCCGGGCCGCATGCGCCACCAGCATCTGCTTTCGGCGCAGGCTGGTTATCTCGCTCAAGTCCATCACCAGCGCCCTTCCGGGAAACACCGCACGCTCCCAGTTGGGGTTGTCGGCGTGATCAAATATCCCCAGAGACTGCAGGTCGTTGAGCCAGCCCACCAAGGCCTGCTGGAGCTGCTTGTTCAGGCCTTCCTCAGCTTCAACCCTAGAGATGACATCATCCAAGTCAAATGAACCTTTGCCATTTCTCATCTCCGCACGCAGGTTCTCAAGCACCTTCTGGAGCTCACGCAACTGAACTCCGCTGATGTCGGGCAGAAACTCCTTGAACTGGTAGGCGTTCAGGTTGGGCACACCGATGCGAACGTCATTGCCATTAACCACGGCCACCATGCCGGAGAAATTGGGGCTGTCCGCCAGTCCGACGTATTCCCCGTGAACATCGACGATCACTAGAGCTGGTCGGCCCTGCTCCGCCGGACGGTCGAGCAGCTCCTCCACCAACACGGTGGCAAAGTGGCTCTTGCCCGAACCAGACATGGCAAGCACGGCCACGTGTTTTCTCAACAGCTTGGTGAGGTCAAGTCTCACCGGAAAATCGTGGTGCTTCAGCCTGCCGATCTCAACCCCACCGCTCGGCCGCAGCCCCAGAAACTGCGCCAGCGTTTCACCTTCCACCGTTAACACCCTTTGACCGGGGGAGGGTGGGAAGGTGTTCCTCTCCAATCCCTCGGCCCCCTGAACTCCCAGCACCTGCGCCCGCGCCACCAGATATTCCCAGCGATCGGCGGGAAATATCGAGTTTAACGGCCTGCCTCTCCGCTCGTATTCCCTGACGGACTCCGCCCGCATGAAGTACCTGTTTGTCTTGACGAGGCTAGTTACAAAAGCGATCGCCCGGCCTTCCTCAGTTACCACCGCGACAAACTGCCCCTGGCGGACGGGAATGCCGCCGCCGCTCGTGACCACAAAACTGAACTGGCACGGTGACGGTGAGTCCTCGTCCACGATAACTGTTCCGATCTCCAAGACAACACCTCAGAACGGCTTCCTCGCCCGCCGCATTTCCAGGGCAAAATCTGGCTCCAAGCGGGCAGAAATGCTGTCCCGGAACAGTTCCAGGTCCTCCTCCGTCAGCCTCGCCCGGGCGTCAGCCTCGACGATTACCGAAGGCAAACCAAATCCGTCGTGGAAGGAGGACAAGGCGTAAACCAGCGAGGCAACGCGATCGGCTGTTTCGGCAATACCTTCTCCACCTTCCAAAAACTCCACCCGGAGCGGTCTATCAAACGGTACCGTTCGGATGTAAAAGCCATAAATCTTGGTGGCCCACGGACCCAAGTCGCTGAGCACATAGCTGGCCGGCTTCTCCGCATAGGTGAAGGCCGAAGTGCGCTCGCCAACCTTAAGCAGGTGATTTAAAAGAACCGTGTCCCTTGTTTTCTCCAGAATCGAGAAATCATCCTTTTCTAGGCCGAGGTCAAATTTGGATAATATTCTTTGCTTCAAAATTTCCACGAACCTGGCCCCGCGGCTGTCCTTAACGGCCCCGGCGAGAATGATGCCGGATTGCACACAGGCCTGATACAATCGGGTATAAGCTTGGATCAGATTTTGATAGCGCTCGAACAGCTTGGGGCTTCGCGGAAAGCGTTCGACGTATTGGGGGACGATTGAACCATCAAGCAATATCGATCCGACGCCGCCGTTATCGGCCACGTTTGCCGCAATTTCGATTTCGGCCAGCTGGCGTTCCATCCCTGCCAAAATCTGAAATTCCCACGCGTCAAGCGATTCCGCAACGTCAATCGGCCTCGGCTGGGGAAAATCGCTCGGCAAGTACTCGGCCCCGGCCAACACACCTTCACAGTAGTGAAGTATCACCGCCAGGGCCCGGACCAAGATGAGGTCAAATCCATGCAGCTGCTGATCGAGCAGGCCTCCGTCGACCCCGCACACACGCAGGTCCTGAAGTGGATCAATCTTCACCTCCTTGACAAGGGTCCTCTCGACAATGCCACCGTCCGTATCCAAGCAAGCGCCTTTCAGACCGGACAGGGCCTTGCCGATCTTTTTTCTCCGCGACTCCTGATCGATTATGCGCTCGACCATTTTTTCCACAGCCAACTCCAGCGATAGGGCCTCGGTAGAAAAACCTGCCGCCTGTTCTGATGAACTCATGCCAAGCCTCCAGAGCTTCAAGCGTGCCTTCCAACCGTCACCTTCGAGCCAACCAAAGATAACCAAGGACGGTTTAAGCGAATTTTGAAGAGGGGTCGCCGAAAGTAATGTTCTGGGCTTTCACGGTTGGTCACGAGAACTTAACGGCTGCTGAGCGGAAGATCAACCATCCATTTGTACGGGTTGAACTCCGATGGCGGCAGGTACAATATTTCGGCGAGGCCCCGGCGCAACAGCTCGGCGTTGAGATTGAGCCAAACATTATCCACGTCCACGTAGACCAGAGCTAGCGTGCGTCCATAACGATCTCTCGGCTCAAGGTCGTCGACGTTCAGGCCGATCTTGGATCCTGGGGGACAAAAATTCTCGACAAATTCCTTGGCGCTCTCGGCCAACTCCCTCTCCTCTAGGTTGCTCGACCGCAGTTCTGGGGCGTTAATTCCCACCAGCCTCACCTTTTCCCCGCCCTCGAGATCTATAGTGTCACCATCGATTACCCGGGAGACCACAGCGGATCGTTCAATAACCGGTGCTTCTTGAAAATCTTCGCCGGGACGGGTGCTCTGGCTGACGAGAACCCATGCTAGTAACAGGAGCAAGGCAAGTATTGCGATCACGACCCACCTTTTCAGGGACCTCCCGAAAAATCTTTGAACCTGGGTGCTAAAAGGAGGAGAAACTTCACCTGACCTTGCTCCGGGCGGCCTCCTCAACCTTTCTGATGACCTCGCGAAGGGAAATCCCGGTGCGATCGGCTATGGCCTTGGCATCCTCATATTCTGCCCTCCAGCCGACGATTCTGCCGCCCTCGCGTGCGACCTTCACCCGCGGCTTGAACCTCAAGCCCGCGAGCTTGAGGTCGACCCTGACTATCTCACGCTCCAGCATATAACGGTGGACAGAGGGCATCAGGCGGACGCCGAGTGTTCCCGTCTCCTGCATCAACACCCGGCTCAACCGCTCCGCTTCCTTAGGCCTCGCCAACACCCGCAACAGAAATCCGGGCCGGCCCTTCTTCATGATCATCGGGATGGCGCCGGCGTCCAGGGCTCCCGCTGCCAGCAGCTTTTCGATGGCGTACCCGATGACCTCACCAGTAACACTGTCGACATTGGTTTCCAGCACCGCGATCTCGCCGGACTCCGAAGCTTCCCAAGTCTCCCCAACGCACACCCGGGTGAAGTTCGGGGAGGGAAAATCTCTGCTGCCGGCTCCGTAGCCTACCGAGAGCACGCGCATCGATGGAAAGGTGCCGACGTAGCGGCTGGCCAGGGTGGTGACTAGGGCAGCGCCGGTGGGGGTCGTCAGCTCATTGGGAGTGGCAACGCCCACGAGGGGTTTTCCCTTGAGAATTTCTAGGACGGCCGGGGGTGGTATGGGCAGGCTGCCGTGGGTGAAATTCGTAAGGCCTTTGCCGACCGCGATTTCGCTGGAGACGATCTCGCCCTCGAACAGACCTAGGTCCTCGGCGGCAGTGCATGCCCCGACGATATCGGCGACGGCATCGGCGGCCCCGACCTCGTGAAGGTGGAGCTTGTCCAACGTCCTGCCGTGGACCCTTGATTCCGCTTCGGCGAGCTTCCTCAGCGCCGCGAGGGCCTTGTCACGGACGACCTCCGGCAGGTCGATCTTCTTCAGCCCGTTCACAATCTCCCGGTAGCTTCGGCCGCCTTGGTCCTCCGTCGCCACATCGACGCGCGCCGCCCTGATGCCATTCACCTCAACGTGTTTAATCTTCACCTTGACCTCGCCGAAACAGCTTCCCGCCGAAATCATGGCCTGCTTCACCCGTTCCGCCGAGGCCCCGGCATCGATGAGGGCTGCCGTGAGCATATCACCGGCAACGCCGGCGATGCTGCAGTCGATAAAAGCCAGCTTCATCTTTCACCTCTTGAGAGTATGTGCCTGATAATATTAGAAGCTGCGGATTTAATACATTTGTTATAAATATAACAAATATTCGAGCGGCGCGTTTGTTATATATATAACAAAAGCTTTATATAGGGGGTCATTTGTTATAAATATAACAAGTGATCATCATGAGAAAAATTCTGCTTGTCTGGGATGTCAAGTCGCGGGGCTCACCGGCCACCCTTTTCTACCGGGCACTCTGCGGCTATGACTACGAGACCAAATCCGGGCGCAACCACTCCCCGGGCATCCTAGACCAGCTCCCTGAGGATGTCTGGGAGTTCATCAACCGCAGCACCCTGCTGATCGAGGAAGAGTACGCCAAGATGGTGGAGCGCATCTTTAAGGAATTCGCCGAACATTTGATTTGGTACAAGTTTGTGGTGGAGGAGGAGTGAGATTATGCCCGAAAATGAAGTGAAGCTGGTGGTGGCGGAGAACCGCTACCAGAACTACGTGAACCGCGGCTTCGCCCTGATTGACGAAGCCATCATGAAAAGGGTTGGAATTAAACAAGGTGACTACATCGAGATCATCGGAACTAGGTCGACCGGAGCCATCGCGATCAAGGGAGCTCCCGAAGATCGGGGACTAGAAATCATTCGGATCGATGGCATGATCCGGCACAACGCCGGCACCTCCATCGGGGAAAAGGTCACCGTGCGAAAGGCAGCGATAAAGGAGGCCAAATCAATTACCGTGGCCCCAACCGAGCCCAACGTCAGGTTCATGGGGCCGGGTGAGGTGATCAAGCGCAACCTGATCGGCAGGCCGGTGGCAAAGGGCGACCTGATTGCACCGACCCCGCCCGAGACCGAGGTGCTGGACGACTTCTTCGGCAGCATCTTCGGCAGCATGGCCCTGCCCTTCGGCCTCGGCGAGGTGAAGTTCGTCGTCACCAACACCAACCCCTCCGGAATCGTCCTCGTCACCGACATGACCAATGTGGAAGTTCTCCCGGAGGCCGTCGAGCTGAAGGAGCTCAAGGTTCCTCCGGTCACCTATGAGGATATCGGCGGGCTGAAGGTGGAACTAGAGCGGGTGCGGGAGATGATAGAGCTCCCCCTGAAACACCCCGAGCTCTTTGACCGGCTCGGGATAGATCCTCCGAAGGGCGTGCTGCTCCACGGTCCTCCGGGCACGGGAAAGACGCTGATCGCGAAGGCCGTCGCCAACGAGTCCGGCGCCAACTTCATCTCCATCAACGGTCCGGAAATAATGTCGAAATGGTATGGTGAATCCGAGGCCCGCCTGCGCGAAATCTTCGAGCAAGCCGAGAAAAACGCCCCCTCAATCGTCTTCATCGACGAGCTCGACGCCATCGCCCCGAAGCGGGAGGAGGTCACCGGAGAGGTCGAAAGGCGGGTGGTCGCCACCCTGAACACCGCCCTCGACGGATTGAAGTCCCGGGGCCGGGTCATCGTCATCGGCGCCACCAACCGGCCCAACGCCCTCGACCCCGCCATCCGCCGGCCGGGGAGGTTTGACCGGGAAATCGAGATCGGTGTGCCGGACCGGGAGGGGAGAAAGGAGATCCTCCAGATTCACACCCGGGGCATGCCGCTGGCCAAGGACGTGGACCTGGACTACTACGCCAGCATCACCCACGGCTTCGTCGGCGCCGACCTCGAGGCCCTCTGTAAAGAGGCGGCCATGAGCGCCCTGCGCCGGATCCTGCCCGAAATCAAGCTTGACGAGAAAACCATCCCCACCGAGGTGCTCGAGAAGCTTCAGGTCACCAAAAGCGATTTCGACAATGCCCTGAAGTTAGTTGAACCCTCGGCGATGCGTGAGGTCCTGGTCGAGGTCCCGGACGTTCACTGGGACGACATCGGCGGACTGGAGAAGGCCAAGCAGGAGCTGCGCGAGGCGGTGGAGTGGCCGCTTAAGTACCCTGAGGCCTTCAAGCGGCTGGGCATCGAACCTCCGCGCGGCATTCTGCTCTACGGGCCCCCGGGCACGGGAAAGACGATGCTGGCGCGCGCCGTGGCGACGGAAAGCGAGGCCAACTTCATCTCCATCAAGGGGCCCGAGCTGCTGTCGAAGTGGGTCGGGGAATCCGAGCGCGGGGTCCGGGAGACCTTCCGGAAGGCCAAGATGGCCGCACCGGCGGTAATCTTCTTCGATGAGATCGACGCCTTGGTGCCCAGGCGTGGCTCGGGCTTCGGTGACTCCCACGTGACCGAGCGCGTCATCAGCCAGCTGCTCACCGAGCTCGACGGCCTGGAAAAGCTGGAGAAGGTGGTCGTCATCGGCGCCACCAACCGGCCCGACCTGATCGACCCGGCGTTGCTTCGACCCGGACGCTTCGACCGGCTGGTGCTGGTCCCGGCCCCCGACCTGAAGGCGCGGCTGGAGATACTAAAAATCCATACTAGGAAAATGCCGCTGGCGAAGGACGTTGATCTCGAGCAGATCGCCAAGGAGACCGAGGGTTACTCGGGCTCCGACCTAGCCGCGCTCTGCCGAGAGGCGGCGATGCTGGTGTTGCGGCGGGACATCCAGGCTAAGGAGGTCACCATGCAGGACTTCCGCCAGGCCATGGAAAGCGTCCGGCCGTCAATCACCCCGGAGATGATAAAGACCTACGAATCCTTCGCCAATCGGATCAGCAAGCGGGCCGTCGAAGAGGCCACCACGATGCACTATTAAACCTTTTAAGGGTCTGAAGAGAACTTATGGCGGAGGTCGAAGTCGTGCAAATCCTCGCGAGCAAGTTGCGATCCGTGGGAGTGATCACCGATCGGGGTCTCCAGCTGGGTCGGGTCAGCGACATCATTTTCGATGAGAAGGACGGGAGGATCGTCTCCCTCATCGTTAAACCCGCCTCAAGGGAGGTGCTCGGGACCATCCAGCGGGACGAGAGCGGCAATGCCCTGATCCCCTTCAGCGCCGTGATGTCAATCCGCGACTATGTGGTCGTGAACGAAAGGGTCCTCGCCATCCAGCAGCTAAAGGCCCAGCCCAGAACTCCCCCCGGTCCGCAGCCCTCACCACCTTTGCTACCACCCAAAGAA